>NZ_SZXN01000013.1:70014-108452 GCF_005281195.1 Citrobacter sp. wls613 | reverse complement strand
AGGGCGCTCCGTAGAGCGCCGAAAAACAGTCACAGGTTGGGATAACATAAGTTGAGGGTTGCAGTGGCATGCCCGTTGCCGGGCGGGTACATCGATGAAACTTAGCCTTTCACACCGCCTGCCGTCAGGCCGTTAACCAGCCAGCGCTGGGCCAGCAGGAACACCAGGGTGATCGGAATAGCAGAAAGCACGGCTGCAGCGGCAAAGTCGCCCCACAAATAGTTCTGTGGATTGAGATACTGCTGCATACCGACTGCCAGGGTATAGCTGTTCACATCACGCAACAACAGTGAGGCGACCGGGACTTCGGTAATTGCGGCGATGAACGACAGAATGAACACCACCGCCAGAATCGGCACCGACAACGGCAACAGCACCAGGCGGAATGCCTGCCACGGCGTTGCGCCATCCAGCGCGGCCGCTTCTTCCAGTGAACCGTCGATGGTTTCGAAATACCCCTTGATTGTCCAGACGTGCAGCGCAATGCCGCCAAGGTAGGCGAAGATCACGCCACCGTGGGTGTTCAGACCGATAAACGGAATGTACTGGCCCAGACGGTCAAACAAGGCATATAACGCCACCAGCGACAGTACTGCCGGGAACATCTGGAAAATCAGCATGCCTTTCAGCAACGTGGCTTTACCTGGGAAGCGCATGCGGGCGAAGGCGTAAGCACAGGTGGTGGAGAGGGTCACGATACCGATCGCGGTAATGGTGGCCACTTTCACCGAGTTCCACAGCCACAGCAGCACCGGGAACGGAGGCGGCGTCACGCGGCCATCCGCGTGTTCCACGCTAAAGCCCAGCGCCAGTTTCCAGTGCTCCCAGGAGATATTTTCCGGGATCAGACTGCCGGTGGCGAAGTTACCTTCGCGCAGCGAGATGGCAATGACCATCAGCAGCGGGAACATAATTGCCGCGATAAAAATCAGCAGACCTAAGTGCGTTGCGAATAAACGTAACTTTTGTGATTTCGGTTGGACCATAGCCATTGTCGTTATCTCCCTTAATCAAACTTCATACGTGTGGCTTTCAGGTTCACAATCGCCAGCGCGCCAACCAGCAGGAAGATCAGGGTGGCTATCGCCGCCGCCAGACCGAAGTCCTGACCGCCGCCGCCTTCAAAGGCGATACGGTAGGTGTAGCTGACGAGCAGGTCGGTATAACCGGCTGGCGTGGTGGTACCGAGTCGGTCCGGGCCACCGTTGGTCAACAGCTGAATCAGCACGAAGTTGTTAAAGTTAAAGGCAAAGCTGGCGATCATCAGCGGCGTCAGCGGCTTGATCAGCAACGGCAGCGTAATCTTAAAGAAGTTCTGGAATGGGCCAGCGCCATCCATTGCCGAGGCTTCATACAGATCGTCGGGAATCGCCTTCAGCAGCCCCATGCACAGGATCATCATGTACGGATAGCCCAGCCAGGTGTTGACGATGATAATCATCGAACGCGCGGTGGTTGGGTCGCTGAACCAGGCCGGCTTGATGCCGAACAGCGCGCTCAACATCATGTTGATTTCACCGAAGCTCTGGTTAAATAACCCCTTGAAAATCAGTATCGAGATAAACGACGGCACGGCGTAAGGCAGAATCAGCAGCACGCGATAAATCGCTTTGCATTTCAGCGATTCCCATTGCACCAGACAGGCCAGAATCATACCGACGGCAACGGTCAGGATGACGGTGAGCACCGAGAAGACGACGGTCCAGATAAAGATCGCGAAGAACGGTTTCTGAATGCCTTCATCGGTAAAGACGCGGGTGAAGTTATCCCAGCCGATGGCGACGGTATAGCCTGGGCTGAGTTTCTCTGTACCCCAGCTACCGTCTAGCGCGAGTGACTGGTAGTAACCAATATCGTTATTGGCACGGTATTTTATGCCGCTCTGATTGTTGGTGAGCGTGCCGTCATCAGCAAGCGTATACAGCGGCTGCGTACCGGAGAACTGGCGCAGCGAGCTCATAATCACCTTGCTGTCATCCGGCAGCACGGCGGTCAGTTGGGTCAGCGCCTGGCGGTTTTGCGTGATGATACGCAGCGTGGCACGTTCACCTGCTGGCAGCGCTTCGGCTTCTTTCAGTTGTAGTTTCTGCTCGCCGCCAAATTTAAAGGCGTCGGAGACATAATTTTTACCTGTTTCACCGTCGGTGAGGGCCAGTTGCCACTCCGTACCCGCCGGATACAGACCAAAGTTGTAGGTTTTACCCGCCTGATAAGAACGGTCCATCAGGACTTCCTGGGCGCGTTCAAAGGTCAGTTGGTTGGTACTGCTGTAGTTGGTAAAGGCAATTGCAATGGTGCAAATGAGTGGGAACAGAACAAATAACCCCATACCAGCCACGCCAGGATAGACATAGCGCCAGGCATAGGCTTTACGGTTGGCGAAAATATACAGGCCAGCAGAGCTTAAAATAAGCGTCATGATGGCAAACAGGTACTCCCCCTGAGCGTACATCAAAACAACAAGGTAGCCCACCAGCAGACCCAGCAGACCCATCACTGACCATTTCAGCGTGTCGCTTTGCCACCAGTATTTCTTTTTAATGACATCCATGGGGATCTTCCTCTACAACTTTGAACATCTGTCGGCAAAAATGCCTGATGGCGCTGCGCTTATCAGGCCTACAGTGATTTGTAGGCCGGATAAGGCATTCATGCCGCCATCCGGCACGTGCGCTACAGCATTACTTGGTGATACGACCTTGTGCATCTTTCAGCGCAGCATCAACGGTTTGACGACCGCTGGCGGCGTTGATCACTGCGGTACGAACGGCATACCAGAATGCAGACATCTGCGGGATGTTCGGCATGATTTCGCCTTTCTCGGCGTTACCCATGGTGGCCGCGATACGTGGATCTTTCGCTAACTCTTCCTGGAAGGATTTCAGCGCGACGGCACCCAGCGGTTTGTCCTTGTTCACTTCATCCAGACCCTGATCGGTCAGCAGGTAGTTTTCGAGGAACTCTTTCGCCAGTTCTTTGTTCGGGCTGGCGGCGTTAATACCGGCGCTCAGTACGCCGACAAACGGTTTAGACGCTTTGCCTTTGAAGGTTGGCAGCAGCGTTACGCCGTAGTTCACCTTGCTCTTATCGATGTTCGACCAGGCCCACGGACCGTTGATGGTCATCGCGGTATCGCCTTTGTTAAAGGCCGCTTCGGCGATGGAGTAGTCGGTATCCGCGTTCATGTGTTTGTTCTTAATCAGATCGACCAGGAAGGTCAGACCCGCTTTCGCGCCAGCGTTATCCACGCCCACGTCTTTGACGTCGTATTTGCCGTTTTCAAACTTGAACGCGTATCCGCCGTCGGCAGCAATCAGCGGCCAGGTGAAGTACGGTTCTTGCAGGTTGAACATCAGGGCAGATTTGCCTTTCGCCTTCAGCTCTTTATCCAGCGCAGGAATTTCTTCCCAGGTTTTCGGTGGGTTTGGCACGAGGTCTTTGTTGTAAATCAGCGACAGTGCTTCAACGGCGATCGGGTAGGCGATCAGCTTACCGTTGTAACGTACGGCATCCCAGGTGAACGGGAACAGTTTGTCCTGGAACGCTTTGTCTGGCGTAACTTCAGCCAACAGACCCGATTGCGCGTAGCCGCCAAAACGGTCATGTGCCCAGAAGATGATGTCCGGGCCGTCACCGGTCGCGGCAACCTGCGGGAATTTTTCTTCCAGCTTATCCGGATGTTCAATGGTGACTTTGATGCCGGTGTCTTTCTCGAATTTTTTACCCACTTCAGCGAGGCCGTTATAGCCTTTGTCGCCGTTGATCCAGATAACCAGTTTGCCCTCTTCAATCTTGGCGAGAGCCGAGGCGGAAAACATCATCGTCGTCAATGCAGACAATGCGAGGATGCGTGCGCCGGTTTTGATTTTCATATTCCCCATCCTTTTTGGTGATGTGCGCTTGGATACACAGAGGTGGCTTAACGGTGTCTAGTTTCTTTATACGGCAACCTCTTTCCATCCTCCTTACCCCTACGCCCCACCCATTCTTTATGTGATCTGTGTTACAGAAATGTGAGTAATGCGTGCTGGCGCACATAAAAACCCACTGATTTTTGCGGGCAACATCACGAAATTCCTTGGCGGCGTACGGCCCGGGTCTCAGACGCGACTCTCTCATCCTCCCGCCTCCTCCCCCATAAAAAAGCTGGGGGGTGGAGGATTCACGCTCCTAATGGATAACGCATAGTCAGCCCATGATGAATGTTGCTGTCGATGACAGGTTGTAACGAAGGGAGAAGGGCATGGCGAGCGTACAGCTGCGAAATGTAACGAAAGCCTGGGGTGACGTGGTGGTATCGAAGGATATCAATCTCGACATTCACGAAGGAGAGTTCGTGGTATTTGTCGGACCGTCAGGCTGCGGTAAGTCGACCTTGCTGCGTATGATCGCCGGGCTGGAAACCATCACCAGCGGCGACCTGTTTATCGGGGACACCCGAATGAACGACATCCCGCCCGCCGAACGCGGCGTGGGTATGGTCTTCCAGTCCTACGCGCTGTATCCCCATTTATCCGTCGCCGAGAACATGTCTTTCGGTCTCAAACTGGCCGGTGCCAAAAAAGACGTCATGAACCAGCGTGTGAATCAGGTCGCTGAAGTCCTGCAGTTGGCGCACCTGCTTGAGCGTAAGCCAAAAGCACTCTCTGGCGGTCAGCGTCAACGCGTGGCGATTGGCCGTACGCTGGTGGCTGAACCGCGCGTGTTCCTGCTCGATGAACCGCTTTCTAACCTGGATGCGGCACTGCGTGTGCAGATGCGTATTGAAATCTCCCGCCTGCATAAACGTCTGGGCCGCACGATGATTTACGTCACCCACGATCAGGTTGAAGCGATGACGCTGGCTGACAAAATCGTGGTGCTGGATGCGGGCCGCGTCGCGCAAGTCGGCAAGCCGCTGGAGCTGTATCACTACCCCGCCGACCGCTTTGTGGCGGGCTTTATTGGTTCACCGAAGATGAACTTCCTGCCGGTGAAAGTCACCGCAACCGCAATCGATCAGGTGCAGGTTGAATTACCTAACCGCCAGCAAATCTGGCTACCGGTAGAAAGCCGTGCCGTGCAGGTTGGCGCCAACATGTCCTTAGGTATTCGCCCGGAACATCTGCTGCCCAGCGATATCGCTGACGTCACCCTCGAAGGTGAAGTTCAGGTGGTCGAGCAGTTGGGCCACGAAACGCAAATTCATATCCAGATCCCCGCCATCCGTCAAAACCTGGTGTACCGCCAGAATGACGTGGTGTTGGTAGAAGAGGGTGCCACATTCGCTATCGGCCTGCCGCCAGAGCGTTGCCATCTGTTCCGTGAAGATGGCACTGCATGTCGTCGGTTGCATCAAGAGCCGGGCGTTTAAGGTGTCCCATTAAAAAAAAGCGCAAATCCGTCAAGGTGAAGCGTTCAAAGAAAAGCAATGATCTCAGGAGATAGAATGATGATTACTCTGCGCAAACTCCCTCTGGCGGTTGCTGTAGCAGCAGGCATTATGTCTGTTCAGGCAATGGCCGTGGATTTCCATGGTTATGCTCGTTCCGGTATCGGCTGGACGGGTAGTGGCGGCGAACAACAGTGTTTCCAGGCAACCGGTGCACAAAGTAAATACCGTCTCGGTAACGAATGTGAAACCTATGCGGAAATTAAACTGGGTCAGGAAGTGTGGAAAGAGGGCGATAAGAGCTTCTACTTCGACACCAACGTCGCCTACTCCGTCGCACAGCAGAATGACTGGGAAGGAACTGACCCGGCATTCCGTGAAGCAAACGTGCAGGGTAAAAACCTGATTGAATGGCTGCCAGGTTCCACCATTTGGGCCGGTAAGCGCTTCTACCAGCGTCATGATGTGCACATGATCGACTTCTACTACTGGGATATTTCAGGTCCTGGTGCCGGTATTGAAAACATCGATCTGGGCTTCGGTAAACTGGCGCTGGCAGCGACCCGTTCTCAGGAAGCGGGCGGCTCTTACGCGTTCAGCAGCCAGAATATTTATGATCGTACCAAAGACACCGCCAACGACGTGTTCGACGTGCGTTTAGCGCAAATGGCGATTAACCCGGACGGTATGCTGGAACTGGGTGTGGACTACGGTCGTGCTAACACCACCGATGACTACCACCTGGCAGACGGCGCATCAAAAGATGGCTGGATGTTCACCGCTGAACATACCCAGAGCATGCTGAAAGGCTATAACAAGTTTGTTGTTCAGTATGCGACAGACTCCATGACCACGCAGGGTAAAGGCCTGAACCAGGGCTCTTACGGTTCTTCTACGACAACCATTACCAATCCAGATGGTACTAAGACTAACTTCGCCAATAACGTGGTGAATAACAACGGTAGCCTGTTCCGCGTGCTGGACCACGGTGCTATCTCGCTGGGCGACAAATGGGACCTGATGTACGTCGGTATGTACCAGAACCTCGATATGGATAACGACCTGGGTACCGAATGGTACACCGTGGGTATCCGTCCGATGTACAAATGGACGCCGATCATGAGCACCCTGCTGGAAGTGGGCTATGACAACGTGAAATCGCAGCAGACCAGCGATCGCAACAGCCAGTACAAAGTCACCCTGGCGCAACAATGGCAGGCGGGCGACAGCATCTGGTCTCGTCCGGCAATCCGCGTCTTCGCAACCTATGCCAAATGGGATGAAGAGTGGGGCTACGTGAAAAATGGTAACGACGTTACCAAATTCGCAGCAGCAACTAACTCCGGTATCAGCACCACCAGCCGTGGCGACAGCGACGAGTGGTCCTTCGGTGCCCAGATGGAAATCTGGTGGTAATCCAGCATTAACCTGACGTAAAGACCGAAAGAGGGGCGTAAGCCCCTCTTACTTAAGGTTTAGCGCGCTATTGCCTGGCCACCGCTGAACCCATGCTATCTGAGGTGATAACAATGAAAATGAAGAAAAGTCTCGTTGCCCTTTGTTTATCTGCAGGGTTATTTGCCAGTGCGCCCGGCATCAGCCTGGCCGATGTGAATTTTGTGCCACAGAACACCACCGGCGCACCCGCGATTCCCACTGCCGCACTGCAACAATTAGCCTGGACGCCTGTTGATCAATCTAAGGTTCAGTCCACACAGCTTGCGACCGCCGGTCAGCGTCTGGACGTAGCGGGAATTAGCGGTCCGGTTGCCGCCTATAGCGTACCGGCCAATATTGGTGAGCTGACCCTGACGCTCTCCAGTGAAGTGAACAAACAAACCAGCGTATTTGCGCCAAACGTCCTGATTCTTGATCAGAACATGACGCCATCTGCTTTCTTCCCCAGCAGCTATTTCACCTATCAGGAGCCCGGCGTGATGAGCGCGGATCGCCTGGAAGGGGTCATGCGCCTGACGCCAGCGCTGGGCCAGCAGAAGCTCTATGTTCTGGTCTTCACCACCGAGAAAGATCTCCAGCAGACCACGACTCTGCTTGACCCGGCAAAAGCCTATGCCAAGGGCGTGGGTAACGCCGTGCCGGATATCCCGGATCCGATCGCCCGTCATACCACAGATGGCTTGCTGAAACTAAAAGTCAAAACCAGCTCCTCCTCCAGCGTGCTGGTCGGGCCGCTGTTTGGCTCATCCGGTCCGGGACCGGTGACGGTGGGCAACACTGCCGCACCAGCAGCGGCCTATGCGGCTCCGGCTGCGGTGGCAGCTGCCCCGGTCGCCGCACCAGCCCCGCAGAAAAGCGAGCCGATGCTGAACGACACGGAAAGCTATTTTAACCAGGCGATTAAGGATGCTGTGGCGAAAGGCGATGTCGATAAAGCGCTGAAGCTGCTTGATGAAGCTGAACGTCTGGGATCCAAATCTGCCCGTTCCACCTTTATCAGCAGTGTAAAAGGCAAGGGGTAACCGTCTCCCCACATTGCTGATTTTGCAACAACTGGTGCGTCTCCTGGCGCACCTTTTTTTATCCTTCCATGCTACTTGTTACGCTTGTGTTGCTCCGCCGATCACTTAATCATGTTTGCTCACCCCGTAATGCCTTTTCTGCGATACAATGCCTGAACGTGATAAATCGGAGAGTAAGGCATGCCACACCCTGCGTTAACGCAACTGCGTGCGCTGCGTTATTTTGATGCGATCCCGACGCTGGACCCCCAACTGCTTGACTGGTTGTTACTGGAAGACTCCATGACCCAACGTTTTGAGCAGCAGGGAAAGCATGTCAGCGTAACGTTGATACGAGAAGGATTTGTTGGGCAAAATGAGGTGGCCGAAGAACTGACGCTGCTGCCGACAGAATCCCGCTATTGGTTACGTGAAATCCTGCTCTGCGCGGATGGTGAACCCTGGCTTGCCGGGCGCACCGTGGTGCCGGAATCGACATTGTGTGGCCCTGAACTGGCCTTGCAAAATCTGGGGAAAACCCCGCTCGGGCGCTACCTGTTTACGTCATCGACATTGACCCGAGATTTTATTGAGATTGGCCGCGATGCAGAGCTGTGGGGGCGTCGTTCCCGCCTGCGGCTGAGCGGTAAGCCACTGATGCTTACCGAGCTTTTTTTACCTGCATCGCCGTTGTACTGAGAGGAATATAAAGATGGAGTGGAGTCTGACGCAGAATAAGCTGCTGGCGTTTCACCGCTTGATGCGTACGGATAAGCCAATCGGCGCCTTACTGCTGCTCTGGCCAACGCTGTGGGCGTTGTGGGTGGCGACCCCTGGGGTTCCGCAATTGTGGATCTTGGCGGTGTTTGTGGCTGGCGTCTGGTTAATGCGCGCCGCCGGATGCGTGGTGAATGATTATGCTGACCGCAAATTTGACGGTCATGTGAAACGCACCGCGAACAGACCGCTGCCAAGCGGTGCCGTGACGGAGAAAGAAGCCCGCACGTTGTTTGTTGTGCTGGTGTTGCTCGCCTTCCTGCTGGTCCTGACGCTCAACACGATGACCATTTTGTTGTCGATTGCCGCGTTGGCGCTGGCGTGGGTTTATCCCTTCATGAAGCGCTATACGCACCTGCCGCAGGTGGTGCTGGGTGCGGCGTTTGGCTGGTCTATCCCGATGGCGTTTGCCGCCGTGAGCGAGTCGGTGCCGCTCAGCTGTTGGTTGATGTTTCTGGCCAATATTCTCTGGGCAGTGGCTTATGACACCCAATATGCGATGGTCGACCGCGATGATGACCTGAAGATTGGCATTAAATCGACCGCTATCCTGTTCGGCCAAAACGACAAACTGATTATTGGTCTTCTGCAAGTGGGCGTACTGGTGCTGATGGCGCTGGTGGGCTGGCTGAACGGACTGGCGCTGGGCTATTACTGGTCTTTGCTGGTGGCAGGGGCGCTGTTTGTGTATCAGCAGAAGCTGATCGTTAACCGCGAGCGGGATGCCTGCTTTAAAGCGTTTATGAATAACAACTACGTGGGCCTGGTGTTGTTCTTAGGCCTTGCGATGAGCTACTGGCATCTTTGAGTTTTAGTCTGCGATAAAAAAAAACCGGTCATTTCGACCGGTTTTTTTATGCTTACTCACCCTGAGTGGCGCTCTCGATGGTCAGACGGACATCCGACGTCACCAGTTCGGCCAGCATCTGGTATATCTTCATCGTCTCTTCCGGCTCGGCATCTCCGGTGTCGCTGATGTAGCCTTCGTCACGCAGGGTCAGCACCAGGGAACTGAACACCGCTTTATCGAAGAATTCCGGTGCGTTGATACCGTGCAGTACGGAAAGACGTTGAGCGACGGTGCGGCTCTCTTTCTCCAGCGTACCGCGGTTGATCGACGGATTCGCGCTCAGCAGCCAGAAGGTGATGGCGTAGCGCTGCAGAGTCTCACGCGCACCTGCGGCCAGCAGCTGTAGCGTGCGGGAGCGTGCCGGGTTGATTTGCAGCTCATCGTTTTGCAACGTAATCAGACCCTGACGCTGCATTTCTCCAGCCAGTTCGTCGATCACCCCTGTAAGCTCATCGCGCTCCCAGCGCAGGAACAGCTCGGCTTTCAGCATCGGATACAGCGCATCAATATGCTGCTGCAATGCGACGCGTGTAATCCGGCGATGCTGAGTCACAATCGCCGCCATCAGTGACGGCAGCACCAGCATATGCGCAATGTTGTTGCGGTAGTAAGTCATCAATACCGCCTGCTCGCGCGGCAGAATGATGATGTCACCGATGGTATCTTTCTCGACCTCAAACTTGTTCATCTGCAGGGCGTGATCGATAAGCTCACTGGCACTCTGCGTCGGAACCGTTGCATCTGATGCATACGGTACGTTACGCAGCAGGCTGAGGTAGCAATCAAGCTGCTCAGTTAACTGCTCGCGGGTCAGGGAACGCTGGCGGGATGCCAGTAGCGCGGTACAGCACAGGTTCATGGCGTTGGCCGCACCGGCGTTGTTAATGCGCACCATCAGATCGGCGGCAATGTTATTGACCGTCGGCGTCAGCCAGGCAGGGCGAATCGACTCGATAGGATCGATAGACTCACGCCACTCCGGCACGTGCTGGTTGAGGTAGGTCATCAATGGCATCGGTTCGCCAAAGTTGACGTAGCCCTGACCCAGATTACGCAGCTTGCTTAAGCCACGCAGCATCTGAGGCAGGCTCTCTTTCTCTTTTGTCGCGCCACGCAGTTCTTTCGCGTAGGTGCCGACTTCCATCACGTGCTCGTAGCCAATGTAAATCGGCACCAGGGTGATAGGACGCGTACCGCCGCGCAGCATCGCCTGGATGGTCATCGACAGCGTGCCGGTTTTCGGATCCAGCAAACGACCGGTACGTGAGCGCCCACCTTCGACAAAGTACTCAACCGAATAACCGCGGCTGAACAACTCGCCGAGGTATTCGCGGAAGACGGTGGAATAGAGCTTATTGCCCTTGAAGGTACGACGAATAAAGAACGCACCCAGGCGGCGGAAAATCGGGCCAGCCGGCCAGAAGTTCAGGTTGATCCCGGCCGCAATGTGCGGAGGAACCAGCCCCTGGTGATACAGAACGTACGACAGCAGCATGTAATCCATATGGCTGCGGTGGCAGGGGACATAGACAATTTCATGCCCGTCGTGCGCCAGTTGGCGAACGCGTTCTGCATTGTGAACGTTAATACCCTGATACAGTCGGTTCCAGGTGAATCCCAGAATACGGTCAGTCAGGCGGATCATCTCGTAGGAGAAGTTGGCGGCGATCTCTTCCATCAGCGCAATGGCATTTTGCTGCGCTTTTTCGTGGGAGATTTTTTTACTGCGGGCTTCATCTTCTACCGCACGGGCGATTGCTTTTGAGGCCAGCAGCTTATTAAACAGATCCTGACGGGCAGGGAGGCGCGGGCCAACAGCGGCCAAACGCTGACGGGCAAAGTGCATACGCGCCACGCGCGCCAGTTTCTGGGCGATGATTTTATCCGTACCGTGTTCGTCTGCCATGCGGCGCAGAGAGACCGACGGCGAGAAACGGACAAAACTGTCGCGACCGAGCCAGGAAACGGCGAAGAATTTCTGTACGCCGTTCAGCATGCGCAGCGGCGGGTTGACTTCACCTTTTTCGCGGCCAGGCGCGCGGCCAAACATCACCGAAACCGGCACCATCTGCACATCCAGGTCAGGATTGCTGCGATGCAGATCGAGATAGTTATGGAACAGCTTGATGGACTCTTCTTTTGGCGTGTAATAGGTGAACACACGCGGACCGCCGTGAATAAACACGTAGCGCGGCAGTAAAGTCCCGTCTATCTCCAGCGGTTCCAGGGGATCGGGAAGATCGTGCGCCAAACATTGGGCACGTAGCGTCAGCAAGTCTGCTTTTGAGTTGTACGGTAGGACGTACATAATGGGACGAGACGTATCGAGTCCCAACTCCGGGGCAGGTTCTGCCGGAATAGACTTGCTTTTTACCAGGACGCTTAATGGTAAATTCAGTAATTTGTAGTAAATTCGTGGCCAGCCGGACATAAACGATGTAAAGCCTCTGGTTAATAATGCAAATGCGCTGCAAGGATATCAGAAAGTTTAGTGAATTTCTGGTGTATCCCGTCATACTTCGCGCTGCTTTGCCACACCCTGAAACAAACGGGGTAACGTTACAATGACATTGACGCTAATAATGTAAAAAGGTTCTTTTGATGGCCAATAATACCACTGGATTCACCCGAATTATCAAAGCTGCTGGCTACTCGTGGAAAGGTTTTCGCGCCGCATGGATAAATGAAGCGGCATTTCGTCAGGAAAGCGTTGCCGTACTGCTGGGCGTCGCCATCGCCTGCTGGCTGGACGTCGACGCCATTACCCGTGTGTTGTTGATTGGTTCAGTAATGCTGGTGATGATCGTTGAAATCTTAAACAGCGCTATTGAAGCAGTGGTCGACCGTATTGGATCGGAGTATCACGAACTTTCCGGTCGAGCGAAAGATATGGGGTCGGCGGCTGTTCTGCTGTCTATTTTTGTCGCCCTGATCACCTGGGGCATCCTGTTGTGGTCCCATTTTCGATAAGGATTCCACAACTTCATAAATCTCCTGTTTTTTGTGCAGTTTGCGGTTCCAAAATCGCCTTTAGCTGTATATACTCACAGCATAACTGTATATACACCCAGGGGGCGGAATGAAAGCGTTAACGGCCAGGCAGCAAGAGGTGTTTGATCTCATTCGGGATCACATCAGCCAGACAGGTATGCCACCGACGCGTGCGGAGATCGCGCAGCGTTTGGGATTCCGTTCCCCAAACGCGGCTGAAGAACACCTTAAAGCGCTGGCGCGTAAAGGGGTGCTCGAAATCGTCTCTGGTGCATCGCGTGGTATTCGTCTGTTGCATGAAGAAGAGGTAGGATTACCGCTTGTAGGCCGCGTTGCTGCAGGTGAGCCGCTGCTGGCGCAACAGCACATCGAAGGCCACTATCAGGTTGATCCATCCCTGTTCAAACCTAATGCTGATTTCCTGCTGCGCGTCAGCGGTATGTCAATGAAAGACATTGGTATTATGGATGGCGATCTGCTGGCAGTGCATAAGACACAGGACGTGCGTAACGGCCAGGTGGTTGTTGCCCGCATTGATGATGAAGTGACGGTTAAACGTCTGAAAAAACAGGGAAATAAGGTCGAGCTTCTGCCAGAAAACAGCGAGTTCAAACCGATCGTTGTCGACCTGCGTGAGCAGAACTTCACCATTGAAGGACTGGCCGTCGGCGTTATCCGTAACGGTGAATGGCTGTAACGGTCTGTTGATTTCCTGTAGGCCGGATAAGACGTTTACGTCGTCATCCGGCAACGTGCCCGGTGGCACTCTGTTTACCGGGCCTGTACGACTTTTTCCAGTATCTCTAACGTCTTCTCAGGCTCTCCTGTATGCCTTTTTTTACCTCCTCTGATAAAGCACTCTGGCACCTTGCCCTGCCAATGATTTTTTCTAATATCACCGTTCCCCTGCTGGGACTGGTGGACACAGCTGTGATTGGTCATCTGGATAGCCCGGTCTATTTGGGTGGCGTCGCAGTGGGTGCAACGGCAACCAGTTTTCTCTTTATGCTGCTGCTCTTTCTACGCATGAGTACCACCGGGCTGACGGCTCAGGCATTTGGCGCAAAAAATCCGCAGGCGTTGGCCCGAGCACTGGTGCAGCCGCTGATTCTGGCTTTGGGGGCGGGGGCGGCAATTGCGCTATTTCGTACGCCGATTATCGATCTGGCGTTACACATCGTGGGGGGGAGCGAAGCGGTACTGGAACAGGCCCGGCGCTTCCTTGAAATCCGTTGGCTCAGCGCGCCTGCCTCGCTGGCGAACCTGGTACTGCTCGGCTGGCTGCTGGGCGTTCAGTACGCGCGAGCACCGGTGATCCTGTTGATTGTCGGCAATATCCTCAACATTGTGCTCGATATATGGCTGGTGATGGGGCTGCATATGAACGTGCAGGGTGCCGCGCTGGCGACGGTGATTGCCGAATATGTCACGTTGCTGATTGGCCTGCTGATGGTGCGCAAGGTTCTCCACCTGCGCGGTGTTTCGCTCATGATGCTGAAACAGGCATGGCGTGGAAACTTCCGCCGTCTGATGGCGCTTAACCGCGACATCATGCTGCGTTCGCTGTTGCTGCAGCTGTGTTTTGGTGCGATTACGGTACTGGGGGCGCGTCTCGGGGGCGATATTATTGCGGTCAACGCCGTTCTGATGACCCTGTTGACCTTCACCGCCTATGCGCTGGACGGATTTGCCTATGCCGTGGAAGCGCACTCTGGTCAGGCTTATGGTGCGCGGGATGGCAGCCAACTGTTGGATGTCTGGCGCGCGGCGTGTCGACAGTCGGGCATTGTGGCGCTCCTTTTTTCACTGGTCTATGCCCTGTTTGGCGAGCACATTATTGCGTCGTTGACCTCACTACCGCAGATTCAGCAACTGGCCGATCGTTACCTTATCTGGCAGGTGGTGTTACCACTGGTGGGCGTCTGGTGTTACCTGTTGGACGGCATGTTTATTGGCGCAACGCGTGCTGCGGAAATGCGTAACAGTATGGCCGTTGCCGCTGCAGGATTCGGCTTAACCTTATTCACGTTACCGCTGTTAGGCAACCACGGTTTGTGGCTGGCACTCGCCGTTTTTCTGGCGCTGCGCGGACTCTCGCTGGCTTTTATCTGGCAGCGTCACTGGCGAAATGGCACCTGGTTTTCCTGACTCGTATGGTTAAAAATTCCGAATAATAAATAGAACTCAGAATCACTGACTACACTTATTCTCACGTCCAGCAAAAACATAGCGTGTCTGGACGCAGGACTCTCGCTATTCACAACCTAACGATGAGGATTTGATGATGAATAAAGACGAAGTCGGTGGTAACTGGAAGCAGTTGAAAGGTAAAGTGAAAGAGCAATGGGGCAAACTGACCGATGATGATATGACGGTCATTGAAGGTAAGCGTGACCAGCTGGTGGGTAAAGTCCAGGAACGTTACGGTTATGCGAAAGATCAGGCGGAGAAAGAAGTGAAGGATTGGGAAACCCGCAACGACTACCGTTGGTAATTATCCCCTCCCGCCTGAATGTACAAGGATGTACGTTCTCTCGCTTAACGCCCGACCTTCTTTTTTACCTGAATCGTATGATCATGCTGGCAGTCGCCAGGATGACGGCAAGCTTCAACTTCCACACAGACCTGACACAGGCCATGCGCTTCAATTACGTTATGACGTAGAGCAAAGCCCATCTTGGCCGCCAGCGTATGCATGATATCTTCCACGCCTTCCGCACACTCTTCTTTCACCACGCCGCAGCGGTCACAAATGAACATCGCGGAGCTGTGGGTGGGCTGATCGAACAAATGGCAAAGCACGTAGCTGTTGGTGGATTCTACCTTGTGGACAAAACCTTGTTCGAGCAGAAAATCGAGCGCACGATAGACGGTAGGCGGTTTAGCCTGTGGTTCAGTTTCCCGTAATAGATCCAGCAGGTCATATGCGCTGATTGCCCCTTCCTGGAGGCTCATCAGGCGCAGCACTTCGAGGCGTTGCGGCGTGAGTCGCACGTTACGTTGCGCACAGAGTTTTTCAGCGTGAGCCAGCAACTCCTGCGTAGGGGTTCTTTCCATTTTTGCGCCTCGATTTGCGTGGAAGGTTAATCCCTTACTTTATCATGTTCTGCATAAAACGCCGAGATCAGCCGTGGTGTGCTATACCTGACGCATCGCAATACTGGAAAATATAAAATGAAAAGACCGGATTGTATTCGCCACTGGCGTGAGGTGGAGGGGGCTGACGACGCTACCTATCCCGGAAGCGATGAGCTGTTTTCTATCGGCGCACCGCTTGCTCGTAAACTGGGCTTGGGTCGCCTCGGCATTCACCATGAACGCCTGCCTCCGGGCCGTCGCACCTCGTACCCTCACGCCGAAAGCGACGAAGAAGAGTTTATCTACGTGCTGGAAGGGTATCCGGAGGCCTGGATTAACGGCTATTTATGGAAGCTGGAACCGGGGGACAGCGTCGGATTTCCAGCGGGAACCGGCGTGTGTCACACCTTTATCAATAACACCAGTGAAGAGGTGCGACTGCTGGTCGTCGGCGAGGCAAATAAAAAATTCAATCGTATCTATTACCCACTGAATCCGGTGTATGCGGCCACGCGCGAGGATCGCTGGGTTGACCATCCACCACAGTTTTTTGGTTCCCACGACGGTAAACCCGGATCGAAATAGCATGAGGGGGGCCGTGACGATGTGGCTCACTATCGTCGCGGTCTATGCTATAGTGGCGCCCCTTTTTTAACCGGATGCTTAATTATTCGCCATGCTGCCTGAATCTCAGTCCACCGCTTTCCCTGCACATCGTTTTTCTATCGCGCCGATGCTCGACTGGACGGACAGACACTGCCGCTACTTTTTGCGCTTACTGTCCAGCCAGACGCTGCTCTATACGGAGATGGTAACCACCGGGGCAATCATTCATGGTAAAGGCGACTATCTGGCGTATAGCGACGAAGAGCATCCGATAGCCTTACAGCTTGGTGGTAGCGACCCAGCCGCGTTGGCACAGTGTGCGAAGCTGGCGGAAGCGCGGGGCTATGACGAGATAAACCTCAACGTGGGCTGTCCCTCTGATCGCGTACAAAACGGGATGTTTGGTGCCTGCCTGATGGGCAATGCGCAGCTGGTTGCCGACTGCATCAAGGCGATGCGCGATGTGGTGTCAATTCCGGTGACGGTCAAAACCCGTATTGGCATTGATGACCAGGACAGCTACGAATTTCTGTGTGATTTCATCAACACGGTCTCCGGCAAAGGAGAATGTGAGATGTTTATCATTCATGCGCGCAAGGCCTGGTTGTCCGGGCTGAGCCCGAAAGAAAACCGTGAAATCCCACCGCTGGATTACGCCCGCGTGTACCAACTGAAGCGTGATTTCCCGCAGTTGACCATGTCGATCAACGGCGGCATTAAATCGCTGGAAGAAGCGAAAGCGCACCTTGAACATATGGATGGCGTGATGGTGGGACGTGAAGCCTATCAGAACCCCGGTATTCTGGCATCCGTGGATCGCGAAATTTTCGGTTCAACGGGTGCTGACGTGGACCCTGTTGCCGTGGTGCGCGCCATGTACCCGTATATTGAACGGGAACTGAGCCAGGGAACGTATCTGGGACATATTACCCGCCATATGCTGGGACTGTTCCAGGGCATTCCGGGCGCGCGTCAGTGGCGTCGTTACCTGAGCGAAAATGCGCACAAAGCCGGTGCGGATATCAACGTGCTGGAACATGCGTTGAAGCTGGTAGCAGACAAACGTTAATTGTTCACCAAAAGTTAGTCAATTTCACCACGCCCTGCGCACTGTCGCGGGGCGTTTTCTTTATAAATCAATCAATTAATTCTGGCATGATTTTTGTAATGGTTTAAGCAGATATTCATTATGGGAGAGCATCATGCTGGAACTACTTTTTGTGATTGGCTTTTTTGTCATGCTGATGGTCACCGGCGTGTCGCTGCTGGGGATTCTGGCTGCGCTGATGGTGGCGACCGCCGTGATGTTCCTCGGCGGGATGTTTGCGCTGATGATTAAACTGCTGCCATGGCTGTTATTGGCTGTCGCCGTGGTGTGGGTTATCAAGGCCATAAAAGCGCCAAAAGTCCCGCACTATCAGCGCAATAACCGTCGATTTTACTAAGGTATTGAGCGGTACATCACAACCTGCAACATTGCCTTTAGAACCAAATAGGAATTGATTATTAAATCTGTCACTATTGCGCGGTTAACGAATTCATCGAGCTGTACCCTACATACAGCCGAACTAAAAAAAGAAAGGGCTTCCTACGGGAAGCCCTAATTCTTTTCTTCCCCGTCATAATTCAAACCGCAGGCGTATTGGCTGCTTGAATTATTTAAGGGAGAAGTTTCACGGGATCAGCAAACTCGACCCCTGCGTGGCCCGGCTTTCCAGTACTTCATGCGCCCGCTGGGCATCTTTTAACGCAAACGTCTGACCTTGCGCGATATCGACTTTAATCACGCCGCTGGCAATCAGTGAAAATAGCTCATTACTGGCTTCGGTCAATTCATGGCGGTTGGTGATGTAACCCTGCAGAGAAGGGCGTGTGGCGTACAGCGAGCCTTTCTGGTTCAGAATGCCTAAGTTAACGCCGGTCACCGGCCCGGAAGAATTACCAAAACTCACCATCAATCCCCGGCGTTGCAGGCAGTCCAGCGAGGCTTCCCAGGTGTCTTTACCCACCGAGTCATAAACTACCCGGACTTTTTTACCGCCCGTAATTTCTTTAACCCGCTCGACAATGCTCTCTTCGCGATAGTTAATCACCTGCCATGCGCCGGCCTGTAATGCAATTTGCGCCTTTTGCGCAGTGCCGACGGTACCAATTAGCTTCGCCCCCAATGCTTTTGCCCACTGGCAGGCAATCAAACCAACGCCGCCTGCGGCGGCATGGAACAGAAACGGCTCGTCAGGCTGGATTTCATAGGTTTTACGCAACAGATAGAAAACGGTTAACCCTTTCAGGTAGGACGCGGCAGCCTGCTCAAACGAGATGGCATCAGGTAAAATGGCGGCTTTATCGGCGGGGACATTATGTACGGAGCTGTAGGCGCCGAGCATTGACTGGGCGTAGACCACGCGATCGCCAACGCTGATGTGGGTTACTTTGCTACCGACTTTGCTGACCACGCCGGCCGCTTCGGTGCCGAGTCCGCTGGGCAGAGAAGGGGGCGGATACAGTCCGCTGCGGATGTAGGTATCGATATAATTGATGCCAATCGCTTTGTTTTCGACCTGGATTTCATGCTCGGCCGGATCAACGGGCGTAAAGTCCACAGCCTTCAGTACGTCAGGGCCGCCGTGCTTGTGAAATTCAATACGTGTTGCCATGCTTCCTCCAGAAATGTGGTAATCTTTCGACCCAATCATTATCTCGGTAACTCCATTCACTATGGCAGGAAATAAACCCTTCAACAAACAACAGACTGATGCTCGTGACCGCGATCTGCAGGTCGCCGGGCTGAAAGTACCGCCGCACTCGATTGAAGCGGAACAGTCGGTGTTGGGCGGTTTAATGCTGGATAACGAACGCTGGGACGATGTTGCCGAGCGTGTCGTCGCGGAGGATTTTTACACCCGACCGCACCGGCATATCTTCACCGAAATGCATCGTTTGCAGGAGATGGGCAAACCCATCGATCTGATAACCCTGGCCGAGTCGCTGGAAGTGCAGGGGCAACTCGACAGCGTCGGCGGTTTCGCCTATCTGGCTGAGTTATCTAAAAATACGCCAAGTGCGGCGAACATAAGCGCCTATGCGGATATCGTCCGCGAACGCGCCGTCGTGCGCGACATGATTTCGGTAGCTCATGAAATCGCAGAGGCCGGATTTGATCCGCAAGGGCGTTCCAGTGAAGATTTGCTGGATCTCGCGGAATCCCGCGTTTTTAAAATTGCCGAAAGCCGCGCCAATAAAGACGAAGGCCCGAAAAATATTACCGAGGTGCTCGATGCCACCGTCGCGCGCATCGAACAGCTGTTCCAGCAGCCGCATGACGGTGTAACCGGGGTGAATACCGGCTACGACGACCTCAACAAAAAGACTGCCGGTCTACAGCCGTCGGACCTGATTATCGTCGCCGCGCGTCCGTCGATGGGTAAAACGACGTTTGCAATGAACCTCGTCGAAAATGCGGCGATGTTGCAGGATAAGCCGGTACTTATCTTCAGTCTTGAAATGCCCTCCGAACAGATCATGATGCGTTGTCTGGCATCGCTGTCGCGCGTAGACCAGACTAAAATCCGTACCGGTCAGTTGGATGACGAAGACTGGGCGCGAATTTCCGGCACCATGGGGATCTTACTGGAGAAACGAAACATCTACATTGATGACTCCTCCGGCCTGACGCCCACGGAAGTGCGTTCGCGCGCACGCCGTATCGCCCGTGAACACGGCGGTATCGGACTGATTATGATCGACTACCTGCAGCTGATGCGGGTGCCGTCGCTCTCCGACAACCGTACGCTGGAAATTGCTGAAATTTCGCGCTCGCTGAAATCATTAGCAAAAGAACTGCATGTGCCGGTGGTGGCGCTGTCGCAGCTTAACCGCTCTCTGGAACAACGCGCCGACAAGCGTCCGGTCAACTCGGATCTCCGTGAATCGGGGTCTATCGAGCAGGATGCCGACTTAATCATGTTTATTTATCGTGACGAGGTTTATCACGAAAACAGCGACTTAAAAGGCATCGCGGAAATTATTATTGGTAAGCAACGTAACGGCCCAATCGGTACGGTGCGCCTGACGTTTAACGGCCAGTGGTCACGCTTCGATAATTATGCCGGACCACAGTATGACGATGAGTAACGCTCCGTCGTCCATTTATTAAGGAATTCAAATGCAAGCGGCAACTGTTGTCATTAACCGCCGCGCTCTGCGACACAACCTGCAACGTCTGCGTGAACTGGCACCTGCCAGTAAACTGGTTGCGGTGGTGAAAGCGAACGCTTACGGCCATGGTCTGTTAGAGACCGCGCGAACGCTCCCTGATGCGGACGCTTTTGGTGTCGCTCGTCTTGAAGAAGCTCTGCGACTGCGCGCGGGTGGGATCACGCAACCCATCCTGCTATTGGAGGGTTTTTTCGATGCCTCCGATCTGCCGACCATCTCCGCACAGCGGCTGCATACTGCCGTGCACAATGAGGAGCAGCTTGCGGCGCTGGAAGCGGCTGAACTGGCGGAACCCGTCACCGTCTGGATGAAGCTCGACACCGGGATGCACCGTCTTGGCGTACGTCCTGAGCAGGCTGAGGCGTTTTATCAACGCTTGACCCACTGTAAAAACGTGCGTCAGCCGGTCAACATCGTCAGCCACTTTGCCCGTGCAGACGAACCCGAATGTGGCGCGACGGAAAAGCAGCTCGAAATCTTCAATCGTTTTTGTGAAGGCAAGCCGGGACAGCGTTCTATTGCCGCATCTGGCGGTATCCTGCTGTGGCCGCAGTCCCATTTCGACTGGGCGCGTCCGGGGCTAATTCTGTATGGCGTATCGCCGCTGGAGAATCATTCCGCCGGGACTGATTTTGGCTGCCAGCCGGTGATGTCGCTCACCTCCAGCCTGATCGCCGTGCGCGAGCACAAAGCGGGCGAACCTGTTGGCTATGGTGGAACGTGGGAAAGCGCGCGTGACACGCGCCTGGGCGTGGTGGCGATGGGCTATGGCGACGGGTATCCGCGTGCAGCGCCGTCCGGCACGCCGGTACTGGTCAATGGTCGGGAAGTGCCGATTGTTGGTCGTGTGGCAATGGACATGATCTGCGTTGATTTGGGACCAGAAGCGCAGGAAAAAGCCGGCGATCCGGTGATTCTGTGGGGCGATGGTCTGCCCGTTGAACGCATTGCTGAAATAACGAAAGTAAGTGCTTACGAACTTATCACGCGCCTGACATCAAGGGTAGCGATGAAGTACGTGGACTGAATCTGGCTGTCTGCCGGATAAAGCGGTTCTGCCGCCATCCGGCAATAATCCTCTCAACATCCTCTCGATCTTCTCCCGCTTCCGGTTTATTGTGTTCTTATCCCCTGCCTGTAAACCTGGAGAACCACCACGTGTTTCAAAAAGTTGACGCCTACGCCGGCGACCCGATTTTATCGCTCATGGAGCGCTTCAAGGAAGATTCACGTCGTGACAAAGTGAATCTCAGCATCGGTCTGTATTACAACGAAGACGGGATAATCCCTCAGCTTAACGCCGTAAGCGAAGCGGAAGCCCGGCTCAATGCTCAGCCGCAGGGTGCGTCGCTGTATTTACCGATGGAAGGACTGAACAGCTATCGCCACACCATTGCGCCACTACTGTTTGGTGCAGAACACCCGGTTCTTCAGCAGCAGCGCGTGGCGACGATTCAGACGCTGGGAGGATCTGGTGCGCTAAAAGTAGGTGCGGATTTTCTGAAGCGTTACTTCCCTGATTCTGGCGTCTGGGTCAGCGATCCGACATGGGAAAACCACATCGCGATTTTTGAAGGGGCTGGATTCGAAGTAAGTACTTACCCCTGGTATGACAACACGACTAACGGCGTGCGCGTCAACGACCTGCTGGCAACCTTGAACACCTTACCGGCTCGCAGCATTGTACTGTTGCATCCGTGCTGCCATAACCCGACCGGTGCGGACTTGACGCCCGCGCAGTGGGATGCGGTTATCGAGATTCTGCAAGCGCGCGATCTAATCCCTTTCCTTGATATTGCCTATCAGGGATTTGGCGCGGGAATGGAAGACGACGCCTATGCGATCCGCGCCATTGCCAGCGCTGGATTGCCTGCCCTGGTCAGCAACTCGTTCTCTAAAATTTTCTCTTTATACGGTGAGCGTGTCGGCGGCCTTTCCGTGGTGTGCGAAGACGCTGAGACTGCGGGCCGCGTGTTGGGGCAGTTAAAAGCCACGGTGCGTCGTAACTACTCCAGCCCACCTAACTTTGGTGCGCAGGTAGTTGCCGCCGTGCTGGGCGATGATGCGCTTAAAGCCAACTGGCTGGCGGAAGTAGAAGCGATGCGTACCCGCATCCTGGCGATGCGTCAGGAATTGGTCAATGTTCTCCATGCCGAGATACCGGGCCGTAACTTTGACTACCTTCTGCAACAGCGCGGTATGTTCAGCTATACCGGGTTGAGTGCCGCCCAGGTCGATCGCCTGCGTGATGAATTCGGGGTTTACCTGATCGCCAGCGGCCGCATGTGCGTCGCCGGGTTGAATCACGGTAACGTCCAGCGTGTGGCAAAAGCGTTTGCTGCTGTCATGTAACCGGATTTGTCATTTCTCGCACAGTGATGCCGGATGGTGGCGTAAACGCCTTATCCGGCCTACAAAGCATTGGATTTTTCGGTTGTAGGCCTGATAAGTGTCGCGCCATCAGGCACGCTTTTTCTGTGTGATCATCCTCTTTTTCTGTAACAAAACGAGAGAAACCCCTTCCTTTCACCTTCCCCAGGGGGTAAGGTCAGATAGTTTTTTGACCAGTTGTTAATAAAAAAATGATAACTAGCTGACTACTTAGGGAAAAATATGCGCAAGATTACGTTGGCACTTAGTGCCGTTTGCTTATTGTTCACGTTAAACCATTCCGCCCAGGCTTTAGTTTCTTCCCCCTCGCAGCTTAATCCAGGCACTAACGTTGCAAAACTCGCTGAGCAGTCTCCGGTTCACTGGGTCTCTGTTGCTCAGATTGAAAACAGCCTGACCGGACGCCCGCCAATGGCCGTCGGATTCGATATTGATGACACCGTTCTTTTTTCCAGCCCGGGTTTCTGGCGTGGCAAAAAAACCTGGTCCCCGGAGAGTGAGGATTACCTGAAGAATCCGGCGTTCTGGGAAAAAATGAACAATGGCTGGGATGAATTTAGTATTCCAAAAGAAGTCGCGCGTCAGTTGATTGATATGCATGTTCGTCGCGGTGACAGCATCTTCTTTGTCACGGGACGTAGCCCGACAAAAACCGAAACCGTGTCTAAAACACTGTCCGATAACTTCCACATTCCATCCGCTAATATGAATCCGGTTATCTTTGCCGGTGATAAAGCCGGGCAGAACACCAAAACGCAGTGGTTACAGGATAAAAACATCCGCATGTTCTACGGCGATTCCGACAATGACATTACCGCCGCGCGCGACGTAGGTATTCGCGGTATTCGCATTTTGCGCGCCTCCAACTCCACCTATAAACCACTGCCGCAGGCCGGGGCATATGGCGAAGAGGTGATTGTAAACTCAGAATACTGAGGGTACAGGTTCTTTATTGGTGATTTTTTAAACAAATTTGCGTTGCTGGCTTTTACCTTTGGCAGAGTTGCTGCACACTGAGTAAAAGATGTTCTCATTAGGCTAGCTGCTGGTAAGGGGAATAAAGATGACGAACTCGGAGTTGCTGCAATACTGCATGGCGAAAACAGGTGCCGAACAGAGCGTGCACAGTGACTGGAAAGCCACGCAAATTAAAGTCGAAGATGTGCTTTTTGCGATGGTAAAAGAGGTGGAAGAACGCCCTGCTGTGTCGCTGAAAACCAGCCCTGAACTGGCCGAGTTATTGCGCCAGCAACATAGCGATGTCCGGCCAAGCCGGCATCTTAATAAGGCGCACTGGAGCACGGTGTACCTGGATGGTTCGCTGCCAGATTCACAAATTTACTATTTGGTGGACGCCTCATATCAACAGGCTATCAAGACGCTGCCAGAAGATAAACGCAGGATGTTGGCGCAGTTCTGAGCCTTTTTGCCGGATGCGGCGTAAGCGCCTTATCTGGCCTACAACCCAATACGTCTATCCTGTAGGCCCGATAGCTTGCGCCATCGGGCATGAGTAACTACAGCAGTGGTTTGAGGAAGCGGGCGGTGTGTGAGGCTTCACACTCTGCAACCGTTTCCGGCGTACCGGCAACCAGGATTTCTCCGCCGCCGCTACCCCCTTCCGGACCGAGATCGACAATCCAGTCGGCCGTTTTAATCACGTCCAGATTATGCTCAATGACCACGATGGTGTTGCCCTGATCCCTGAGCTGGTGCAGCACGTCCAGCAACTGCTGAATATCCGCAAAGTGCAGACCGGTAGTCGGCTCATCGAGGATGTACAGCGTTTGTCCTGTACCGCGTTTTGATAACTCACGCGCCAGCTTCACGCGCTGGGCCTCGCCGCCAGAAAGGGTTGTTGCGGACTGTCCAAGGCGAATATAAGTCAAGCCAACGTCCATCAGCGTTTGCAGTTTACGCGCCAGCGCCGGGACGGCATCAAAGAACTCACGCGCCTCTTCAATGGTCATATCCAGCACTTCGTGGATAGTCTTGCCCTTGTACTTGATCTCCAACGTTTCGCGGTTATAGCGCTTGCCTTTGCACTGGTCACACGGCACGTAGATATCCGGCAGGAAGTGCATCTCAACTTTGATTACGCCGTCGCCCTGACAGGCTTCACAACGTCCACCGCGCACGTTAAAGCTGAAGCGCCCTGGCGTGTAGCCGCGCGCGCGTGATTCCGGCACGCCAGCAAACAGTTCGCGGACGGGTGTAAATACGCCGGTATAGGTTGCCGGGTTGGAACGTGGCGTACGACCAATGGGGCTCTGGTCGATGTCGATAACTTTATCGAAATGCTCCAGCCCCTGAATGTCGCGATAAGGTGCAGGTTCAGCCAGCGTAGCGCCGTTGAGCTGGGTCTGAGCAATCGGGAACAGCGTGTCGTTTATCAGCGTTGATTTACCGGAACCGGATACGCCGGTAATACAGGTAAACAGGCCAACCGGCAGCGTCAGGGTGACATCTTTCAGGTTGTTGCCGCGCGCACCGGTGAGCTTCAGCACTTTTTCCGGGTTAGCGGGCACGCGTTGTTTCGGCACTTCAATCTTGCGCTTGCCGCTCATATACTGGCCGGTCAGTGACTCAGGCACTGCCATAATGTCATTGAGCGTACCCTCCGCCACCACCTGTCCACCATGGACGCCCGCGCCTGGACCGATATCGATCACATGGTCAGCGGCGCGAATCGCATCTTCATCGTGCTCAACCACAATCACGGTATTACCCAGATTGCGCAGATGGATAAGCGTACCCAGCAGGCGTTCGTTATCGCGCTGGTGTAGACCGATGGACGGTTCATCCAGCACGTACATTACGCCGACCAGTCCCGCACCGATCTGGCTTGCCAGACGGATACGCTGGGCTTCGCCGCCGGAGAGCGTTTCGGCCGAACGCGACAGCGTCAGGTAGTTCAGACCGACGTTAACCAGGAACTTGAGGCGGTCGCCAATCTCTTTAAGGATTTTCTCCGCAATCTTCGCCCGTTGACCGGCAAGTTTGAGATTGTTGAAGAAATCCATCGCATGACCGATGCTCATGTCAGAAATAGTAGGCAGCGGTGTGTTCTCAACAAACACGTGGCGCGCTTCACGACGCAGGCGCGTGCCTTCACAGCTGGCGCACGGTCGGTTGCTGATGAACTTAGATAATTCTTCGCGTACCGCGCTGGATTCCGTCTCTTTATAACGGCGCTCCATATTGTGCAGCACACCTTCAAACGGGTGACGACGTACGGAAGTATCACCGCGGTCGTTCATATATTTGAATTCGATATTCTCTTTGCCGGAACCGTACAGCACCACTTTGTGAACCGTTGGGTTCAGGCTGGCCCATGGGGCTTCTATGTCGAACTTATAATGCTCTGCCAGTGACTTAAGCATCTGGAAGTAATAGAAGTTACGGCGATCCCAGCCACGGATCGCGCCGCCAGCCAGCGACAGCTCTGGGTTTTGGATCACGCGGTCAGGGTCGAAATACTGCTGCACGCCGAGACCGTCGCAGGTAGGACATGCGCCCGCCGGGTTATTGAACGAGAACAAGCGGGGTTCCAGCTCGCGCATGCTGTAGCCGCAAATCGGGCAGGCAAAGTTGGCGGAGAAGAGCAGCTCCTCCGCTTTCGGGTTGTCCATATCGGCAACCACCGCCGTGCCACCGGAGAGATCCAGCGCGGTTTCAAAAGACTCCGCCAGACGCTGTGACAGGTCGTCACGGACTTTAAAGCGGTCGATGACCACTTCAATGGTATGTTTCTTTTGCAGCTCCAGCTTTGGTGGATCGGACAGGTCACACACTTCACCGTCAATACGGGCGCGGATATAACCCTGGCTTGCCAGATTCTCCAGCGTTTTCGTGTGTTCGCCTTTGCGCTCTTTGATGATCGGTGCCAGCAGCATCAGGCGCTTGCCTTCCGGTTGTGACAGCACGTTGTCCACCATCTGGCTAACGGTCTGCGCTGCCAGCGGTACGTCGTGATCCGGACAGCGCGGCTCACCGACGCGGGCAAACAGCAGGCGCAGGTAGTCGTGAATTTCGGTAATGGTGCCTACCGTGGATCGCGGGTTATGGGATGTCGATTTTTGTTCAATTGAGATGGCTGGCGACAGCCCCTCAATGTGGTCGACATCCGGTTTTTCCATCAGCGACAGGAACTGACGCGCATACGCGGAAAGCGATTCAACGTAACGACGCTGCCCTTCGGCATACAAGGTGTCGAAAGCCAGCGAGGATTTGCCTGAGCCCGAAAGCCCGGTGACGACAATCAGCTTGTCGCGCGGGATGACGAGGTTGATGTTTTTGAGATTATGGGTGCGGGCGCCCCGAACTTCGATCTTATCCATTCATCTTTCCCGGATTAAACGCTTTTTTGCCTGGCTGCATGGTGCTACCGGCGATCACAAACGGTTAATTATGACACAACCTGACCTGAATGGATATACAGTATTGGAATGCAAAACGCAGGTGTCTGTGTAACAATGTCTGGCTGAGGTTGTTTACTGGAATCCACCTCTCAACGTAGTAAAAGCGCTATTGGAAATGCTACAATCCCGCGCTTACACTTATTAAGAAACGTTTTTC
This sequence comes from Citrobacter sp. wls613, assembly GCF_005281195.1. Classification (NCBI taxonomy): domain Bacteria; kingdom Pseudomonadati; phylum Pseudomonadota; class Gammaproteobacteria; order Enterobacterales; family Enterobacteriaceae; genus Citrobacter; species Citrobacter sp. wls613. Next base: position 81,133 of record NZ_SZXN01000013.1, on the reverse strand, counting down.
AGGAGACACGATCATGGCCAGCAGAGGCGTAAACAAGGTGATTCTCGTCGGTAATCTGGGCCAGGACCCGGAAGTACGCTATATGCCGAATGGTGGTGCAGTTGCCAACATTACGCTGGCTACTTCCGAATCCTGGCGTGATAAAGCGACCGGCGAGATGAAAGAGCAGACTGAATGGCACCGTGTTGTGCTGTTTGGCAAACTGGCGGAAGTCGCCAGCGAATATCTGCGCAAAGGTTCTCAGGTCTACATTGAAGGTCAGCTGCGTACCCGCAAATGGACCGATCAGTCAGGTGTCGAGAAGTACACGACTGAAGTTGTTGTGAACGTCGGCGGCACCATGCAAATGCTGGGTGGTCGTCAGGGCGGCGGTGCACCGGCGGGCGGTAATGCAGGTGGCGGTCAACAGGGTGGTTGGGGTCAGCCTCAGCAGCCGCAGGGTGGCAACCAGTTCAGCGGTGGTGCACAGTCTCGTCCGCAGCAGTCCGCTCCGGCAGCGCCGTCTAACGAACCGCCAATCGACTTTGACGACGACATTCCGTTCTGATCGTGATTTAACGATTATTACCGTAATGAATGAAAAGCCCCATTTAAAATGGGGCTTTTTTTGTATTTGACGATCTTCTCACATATAATATTCGAATATTTTGCAAGAAAAAAACGAAATATAATCATTGTTTATAATTACTATTTTAATATATGCAATTAATAACATTGATAGTAATCAAATTTAAATAAACTATTGCGAAGTTATTTGTTTCATGATTCAAAAAATATTGACAGCGTGATGTACCGCATTAAATAATGCTCTGAGATTGTCAATTCATCATTGATACAAGTGCATTGCTCTCCGATCTCTTTTTATTAATGAGGATTTGATAGTCGTCTTGATATTTCTATATTCTTTTGTACTTCGGAGTCTATATATGTATCAATGGAAGAATAACGCTAAGGTAATATTGCCTTTAGCCTTGTCGGTGAGCATTAGTAATGCGCTATATTCTGGGGCAGCATTCGCTAAAGATTATACACTGAACTATATCGGTAAGGACCCCGAGCTCCCTGGTATCAGCATCAAAGATACGATTGCCGGCGACAACAACTACGATTTTACGGTTAAAATTGATAATCCTGTGCGAGGCGAAGGTAACGGTCTTGAGGTCAAGATTGGCAACATCACGAGTGATCAGGGCGGTGAGTATCATATTGGTAATTACAACGTCAATATTAGCGGGACCACGGAGCAGGAGCATCGTGCCGGGTTAGCCTTCTTTGGGTTGTCTGCAGAAGGCAGTGACACCAAAGTGACTGTCGACAATTTTAGTCTTAAAAATAATTTCCTAATTGGCAATAAGTACACACACAACAATACTGCGTTATATGTAGGCGGTGGCGCGGATGTGTCTGTGAACGGCAATGTGTACATTCGTTCTGAAGTTGAGCACACCAAACAGGGCGAAGATGCAACGCTGGCTAATAACGGAGTCTATGCTCGGGGTGCGGGTTCAACCATTACGGCAAACGGTGGCGATGTTTACATTAATACCTATGCCAGTAACTTTAAAGAACTCCTGGAGAACAATAGCGGTTACCCGGAAGGCTCATCAAAAAGTGATGCGGTCAGTGCTAAAGACGGTGGTGTCGTTAATATTAATCAGGCTGGAGGCAACAAGGTTAATCTATTAGGTAACCTCGACTTCGGTGATAAGCTTTATTCTAATACAAGCCAGATGAATATTACGCTTAATGGGGCAGATTCATACTGGCATGGGCATGAAGCAAACTTCTTTGACGCAACAACCGGGAAATGGAGCGGCGATCTCAACCTTACGCTGGCGAATAACGCCCACTGGATCCCCGATGGTAAAGATGCGGAAATCAGTGCCATCACTCTGAAAGACGGCGGTACGGTAAACCTGCATGGTTTTAACCTGCACACCAATCAGAGTATCAACGAAACCGTTAAAATTCATGATTTGAAAGGGAACAACGGTATTTTCCTGATTGATGTCAATACCAATAAAACGGATGAGCAGCGACGTAACGGCAGCGACTTCATTGAAGTTGTTAAAAGTAGTACCGGCGGTACACATGCGATTGAAGCGTTGAATATCAACAAGCTCACTGATTTGAAGGAAGATATCTGGGTTGCCGATGCGGCAAGTAATGTGACATTCGAAGCGTACGATAAAGTCGATATTACGAACGAGTATGTGTATGACTATAAACCACTGCTGCGTTCTGATATCCGTGAAGGCGATCCGCAAAGCCAGTACGGTACCAACTGGTATATCACGGGTGTTTCGACGAAAGCCAGCGCAGGTAGTAACACCGTGATCGCCAATGCTGGGCTGAACTACGCAATGGCGACCGCTCGTCTTGAAATCGACAGCCTGAATAAGCGTTTAGGCGAACTCCGCCAGGATCAGCAGCAAAATGGTCTGTGGATACGCTATAAAGGTGGTGAAATAGAGAGTGATACTGGGAGCTACTTCAAAAACCTGTATAGCTTCTGGCAACTCGGTTATGACAACAAAGACGAAGGCGAATCGTCTGTCTGGACGCGAGGGATTGCCGCGCATTACATGAGAGGCAATGCCGACTTCACTTATGGTACTGGCGATAACAAGAACTACGGTGGTTCACTTTATGCTGCATGGAATCGCCCAGAGAAACAAGATTACCTGGATCTGGTGTTGAAATATAGCCGCCATGAAAGTGACTTCAATTACAGGAACACATACGGCAACTCTGGCTTTGCAGATAGCAGCACATGGTCAATCAGTGCCAGCGCAGAATACGGTCGCGAGTTTAGCTTAGGAAACTCTACGTTTATCGAACCGCAAGGTCAGCTCGTGTATACCTATCTGGATGAGGCCAGTTACACCACCAGTAGTGGGTTGAAAGTCCGTCAAAACGATATAGACAGCGTTATTGGCCGTGTCGGATTGCGCGGAGGTTATCGGTTTGAATCGCGCCCGGATAGCGATATTTACGTGAAGCTGGATTTGCTGCATGAGTTTGCTGGCGATCGTGATGTCACCGTTTGGGGTAAAGATGCCGCACTGAAAGTGAGCGAAGGGGGAAGTGACTCCTGGATCAACTATGGTATAGGTACCAATATCCATCTCACTCAGAACAATAACTCCCGGTTGTATGTTGATCTGGAAAGATCGGCGGGAGGTGACATTGATATGAACTGGCAGGTTAACGCGGGTTTCCGTATGGAGTGGTAGTTCATAGCTTTGAATGGGTTCACTTAACCTAAAAATAAGCGTCCGATTGAAATTTTAGTTCAGTCGGACGCTTTCTTTTGATCAGTTTAATACCATCGGCCACTCTGGCGGCGTATGGCTCATCACTTCTACCATCACAGACTGGATGTTATTCCAGATAGCGGACACGTCCATCAGGGTGATGCCGAGCAATCCGGTTGCAAACCAGCAGGCGAAAACCAGCCCTAAACCGCTGCTGATAACGGCCAGGCCAATATAATCTGATTTACGAAAACGGATATTGAGCGTGCTGGCTAAAAACATCAGCACTGCGCTCAGCAGTTGCCACCGCAGAAGAACTACGCCAGTTGTTATTGTTGCCATGAAAAACGTCCTCAAAAAGTCTTGATGCCCAGGACAGCACGGGGTTGTTCACAACAGGTGTGGCACTCTGGCTATCGGCGGGCATGCACATCAATGAAACACTGTTTCTGTTACATGATTTTTGTGAACTATATCACATCTGTTCGTTTGTTCACCAGTGCGGGACGCTCTTTTTATTGTTTAATAGCCTTTATTAAATTGTGGTTATAGGATGTGGTGAGCGAATGCATCATTCGTAATAGAAGGTGTATTTACGCTGCTTGTTATCTTTATCCTAAATTAATCTTTAAAAAAATTTATGTATTTTTTATGCGAAGCCCGTATAACGCGTATAAAACATTACGACTTTTACAGTGTGCTATTTTCAAATAAGCTTAACTTTAAGTTTGCCTTACGGAAAAAGAATATCATCATCCGCTATTATCAGACTTTTACATAGAGACGGCGGTTGCGAATGTTGATAGATTCATACAACTTAACTAGCCGGCGTTTATAGCATCCTGCCTTGATGGGTACTGGCATATACGATACAGGGAAATAGGGCTGACATGACTCACAGTGCGCGACGTAAGACGCTGAGGTTCCTTGGAACACTCACGGTGGTATTGCTCCCCGTGGTACTGGCGTTATGGTTTGCTCATGTCAGGGCGACGTCCGAAACCCGCAATCAACTCCGCACTTTTGCGCAGCTGGCCCTCAATAAAACGGAGTTGGTGATCCAGCAAGCCGATCTCGCGCGTGATATGGCACAACTGTATCAAGGGGAGATGTGTACCCCGGCGCATCAAAAAAGTATGCTGAATATTATTCGTGGGCGTTTATATATCAGCGATCTCATTTATGCGCAGGGCGATCATTTTTTGTGCTCAACGTCGATGGTGCCGCCAGCCTCATATATTATGCCCACCGCTGACTATAAGCGGACGCCGGACATCTCCATTTATTACTATCGCGATACGCCGTTTTTTTCTGGCTACAGAATGACGTATATGCAAAGAGGAAACTACGTTGTCGTTATCAATCCTTTATCCTACAGCGAGGTCATGTCTGATGATCCGGACCTTGCCTGGGGTGTCTATGATACGGTAACGGATAGCTTTTTCTCTGCCAGTGAAGGGTCAAACGTTGCGCAATTACTGCCGCTGGTACGCGGCGATGCCCCGACATTCCAGCAAGACGATCGTTTCTATACCATCGTGCATTCAGAAAAGCGGCCCATTGCGGTTATTGTGTCGACCACGGACGATCGCGTTGATCAGAATTTCTATCATGAAGCTGTACTAACGCTCCCTTTCGGCGTGATCTGTAGCATCCTGATCCTACTGATGTGGTGGCGTACGCGCCAACAATACTATTCTCCTCGCCGTCTGTTAAAACGCGCGCTCAAAAAACGCCAGCTTTGCCTGCATTACCAGCCGATCATTGATATCAAAAATGGTCAATGCGTTGGGGCCGAGGCGCTGTTGCGCTGGCCCGGTTGCAAAGGTGAGGTCATGAGTCCGACAGAATTCATTCCGCTGGCGGAAAAGGAAGGGATGATTGAGAAGATAACGGATTATGTGGTCGAAGAAGTGTTCAACGATTTGGGCTATTTTCTGTCAGCACACCCTCAGCTTTACATCTCAATAAATCTCTCTGCCTCCGACTTTCATTCATCCCGGCTGATCGCGCTGATTGCTGAAAAATCACGCGACTACTCTGTACGTTCGCAGCAAATCAAGGTTGAAGTCACCGAGCGCGGATTTATTGATTTGCAGAAGATGACCCCGGTTATTCAGGCATTTCGTCAGGCGGGTTATGAAGTCGCGTTTGATGATTTTGGGACTGGGTATTCCAATCTGCACAATCTGTCTTCGTTGAATGTGGATATTCTGAAGATCGATAAATCGTTTATCAGTACGCTGACCACCAACAGTACCAGCCACATGATTGCCGAACATATCATCGAAATGGCGCAAAGTTTACACCTGAAGACAATTGCAGAAGGGGTCGAAACAGCGGATCAAATCAGCTGGCTGCTGGAGCGCGGCGTACAGTTTTGTCAGGGATGGTACTTTGCGAAAGCATTGCCGCCGCAGGAGTTCATGCACTGGGTTAAGCGCTCGCCCGCCATACTGACGCAGGGCGGGCAATAATTCTACAAACGATGGCGATAGTCGCTGGGGGTTCGATCAAACTCGCGGCGGAACACACGTGAGAATGTTTGTTGCGATACATAGCCGAGATCCATCGCAATATCAAAAATAGGTCGCTCAGTATTGCGTAGCTCAACGGCGGCCAGCAGCAGTCGACGCTGACGAATATAGTCGCCTAACGTCTGGCGCATCACCGTACGGAACATTCGCTGTAAATACCACTTTGAATAACCTGATTTTTTCGCGACCGCTTCGATATTCAGCGGTTGGTCGATATGTTCATCAATCCATTCAATAAGTGTCTGAATAATTTGCTGATGGGACATATGGCAGCCTCTTTCTCAGTATTCGATTCGTCGTTTTGTCTGTCGGCGAGTATAATTCCTCAAGTTAACTTGAGGTAAAGCGATTTATGGAAAAGAAATTACCCCGGATTAAAGCGCTGCTCACCCCTGGTGAAGTGGCAAAGCGTAGCGGCGTGGCAGTATCGACCCTGCATTTCTATGAAAGCAAAGGGTTAATCAGCAGCATGCGCAATAGCGGTAATCAGCGTCGATACAAACGAGATGTGCTGCGTTATGTGGCCATCATCAAGATTGCTCAACGGATTGGTATTCCGCTGGCAACAATTGGTGATGCGTTGGGTGTATTACCCGAAGGCCACTCGCTCAGTGCGAAGGAGTGGAGGCAGCTTTCTTCACAATGGCGCGAAGAGCTTGACCGACGCATTCATACTCTGGTGGCACTACGCGATGAGCTGGACGGCTGTATTGGCTGCGGCTGTTTGTCACGCAGTGATTGTCCGTTGCGTAACCCAGGCGATCAGCTTGGTGAGCAGGGGACTGGGGCGCGATTGCTGGAAGATGATTGATGAGTTTGAAACCGGTGATGGGTATAAAACTAAAGCGCCACAACTGGGCGCTTTAGTTTGGTTCCGGTCTTTGTCTTTCACTCTATCCCGCTGGTTCACGGGAGGGTTTCCCCCGACATCAACACCCCTCAGTCGAGCACGTAGTGGAGGTTCCGGTCTGTGTTGATAAAGTAATTGTAAGTCACCCCAGGACAATTGCCAGTCAATTGGCGGTTTTTTAGCCGAAATTTTTCCTGCATCTTCACCTGTTTTCCTGTGCGACTTTTCGCCTGAAATAGTAGCGCATGTTGCAATAACCCAGCGAAATTTGTTGCCAGATTGCGCATTAACGATAACGTTTGCGCATCGGTTGGCTATTTCTTGTGCGCTATAAGAAGAAATGCATAAAAAGCGGCAAAGTTCTGTTGAAAACCGCCGTATGATCGCAGGATAATCGTTTGCTTTTTTTTACCACCCGTTTTTTATGCGTGAAGCTAAACGTTTGCTTTTTTGCGACACCCCTTTTGGCGCAAACCTGGCACATGGAGAAAACGTTTAGCAGGCAGTGGATTGTCCATCACACATATTGACGAAAAATAAACTCTCAGGGGATGTTTTCTATGTCTACGCCTTCAGCGCGTACCGGCGGCTCACTCGACGCCTGGTTTAAAATTTCGCACCGCGGCAGTACCGTTCGTCAGGAAGTCGTTGCCGGATTAACGACGTTCCTGGCAATGGTCTACTCCGTCATTGTGGTTCCGGGGATGTTGGGTAAAGCCGGGTTCCCACCGGCTGCAGTTTTCGTAGCGACCTGCCTGGTAGCAGGCGTGGGTTCTATTGTAATGGGCCTGTGGGCAAACCTGCCGCTGGCGATTGGTTGCGCTATCTCGCTGACGGCGTTTACCGCATTTAGCCTGGTGCTGGGGCAGCATATTAGCGTGCCAGTGGCGCTGGGTGCGGTGTTCCTGATGGGCGTCCTGTTTACCATTATTTCTGCGACCGGTATCCGTAGCTGGATCCTGCGCAACCTGCCGCAGGGCGTTGCGCACGGCACGGGGATTGGTATCGGCCTGTTCCTGCTGCTGATTGCGGCAAACGGCGTTGGGCTGGTGATTAAGAACCCACTGGACGGCCTGCCGGTTGCTCTGGGCGATTTCGATACCTTCCCGGTGATCATGTCGCTGATTGGCCTGGCGGTCATTATCGGCCTTGAAAAACTGAAAGTACCGGGCGGCATCCTGCTGACCATCATCGGTATTTCTGTTGTTGGCCTGATTTTCGACCCTACCGTGCATTTTTCCGGTATTTTTGCCATGCCTTCTTTGAGCGATGCGGAAGGGAATTCCCTGATCGGCAGCCTGGACATTATGGGGGCGTTGAACCCGATCGTCCTGCCGAGCGTATTGGCGCTGGTGATGACCGCCGTCTTCGATGCGACCGGGACTATCCGTGCCGTGGCGGGGCAGGCGAATCTGCTGGATAAAGACGGACAGATTATTGATGGCGGTAAAGCGTTAACCACCGACTCCCTGAGCAGCGTGTTCTCTGGTCTGGTGGGGGCGGCTCCTGCGGCAGTGTATATTGAGTCCGCAGCGGGTACGGCGGCGGGTGGTAAAACCGGTCTGACCGCGATCACCGTCGGCGTGCTGTTCCTGTTGATCCTGTTCCTCTCTCCGCTCTCTTATCTGGTTCCTGCCTACGCGACCGCACCGGCGCTGATGTATGTCGGCCTGCTGATGCTGAGCAACGTAGCGAAAATTGACTTCGCAGACTTTGTGGATGCGATGGCGGGTCTGGTGACTGCTGTGTTCATCGTGCTGACCTGTAACATCGTTACCGGCATTATGATCGGCTTTGCTACGCTGGTGATTGGACGCATTGTTTCCGGTGAATGGCGTAAACTGAACATCGGTACCGTAGTCATTTCTATCGCGCTGGTGGCCTTCTATGCCGGCGGCTGGGCAATCTGATTCTCACATCATGATGATCCTGAAAACGGGTGGCTTTTGCCGCCCGTTTTTATTTTCGGAACACATCCCGTTGTCTTTTGCGTTACTCTGAGGAAGATAGAATTGAGGCACGACGCCTCTCGTCGCATATCATAAGAAACATCGCAAACAGGGAACGCATGGAAATCTTTTTTACCATACTCATCATGACCCTTGTGGTCTCGCTGTCGGGGGTAGTGACTCGCGTATTGCCCTTCCAACTCCCTTTACCCCTTATGCAGATCGCCATCGGCGCCTTGCTGGCGTGGCCGACGTTTGGTTTGCATGTGGAGTTCGACCCTGAACTGTTTTTGGTTCTGTTTATCCCGCCGCTGCTGTTTGCCGATGGCTGGAAGACGCCAACGCGTGAGTTTCTCGAGCATGGGCGAGAGATTTTCGGCCTTGCGCTGGCGCTCGTGCTGGTCACGGTGGTCGGAATAGGCTTTATGATTTACTGGCTGGTGCCGGGCATTCCGCTGATCCCGGCTTTCGCGCTGGCCGCCGTGCTGTCGCCAACTGACGCCGTGGCACTTTCTGGCATTGTCGGTGAAGGCCGCATCCCGAAGAAAATCATGGGCATCCTGCAGGGCGAAGCGTTAATGAACGACGCCTCCGGCCTGGTTTCACTCAAGTTTGCTGTCGCGGTGGCGATGGGCACGATGGTGTTTACCGTCGGCGGCGCGACGGTTGAATTCTTCAAGGTGGCAATCGGCGGTATCCTGGCTGGGTTTGTTGTCAGCTGGCTGTACGGTCGCTCCCTGCGTTTTCTCAGCCGCTGGGGTGGCGATGAGCCAGCCACGCAAATCGTCCTGTTGTTCCTGCTGCCGTTTGCCTCTTATCTGATTGCGGAACATATCGGTGTTTCCGGGATCCTCGCGGCGGTGGCGGCCGGGATGACGATTACCCGTTCAGGTGTCATGCGCCGTGCTCCGCTGGCGATGCGCTTACGTGCAAACAGTACCTGGGCCATGCTCGAGTTCGTGTTTAACGGCATGGTCTTCCTGCTGTTAGGGCTGCAGTTACCGGGTATTCTGGAGTCTTCGCTGGCGGCGGCAGACGCCGATCCGAATGTCGAAATGTGGATGCTGTTTACCGATATCGTGCTGATCTATGCGGCACTGATGCTGGTGCGTTTTGGCTGGCTGTGGACCATGAAAAACTTCAGCATGCGCTTTCTGAAGAAGAAGCCGATGGAGTTTGGCTCGTGGACCACGCGCGAAATCCTGATCGCATCCTTTGCGGGTGTGCGTGGGGCGATCACGCTGGCTGGTGTCCTTTCTATTCCGCTATTATTGCCTGACGGCAGCGGCTTCCCTGCACGTTATGAGCTGATCTTCCTTGCCGCCGGTGTGATTCTGTTTTCGCTGTTTGTTGGCGTGGTGATGCTGCCGATCCTGCTGCAGCATCTTGAAGTGGCGGATCACTCGCAGCAGCAAAAAGAGATCCGCATTGCCCGTGCCGCGACGGCGGAAGTGGCGATTGTGGCCATCCAGAAAATGGAAGAGCGTCTGGCTGCGGATAGCGAAGAGAATATTGATAATCAGCTGCTGACCGAGGTGAGCTCGCGGGTGATTGGTAACCTGCGCCGTCGTGCCGATGGGCGAAACGATGTGGAAAGCTCGATGCAGGAAGAAAACCTCGAACGGCGTTTCCGTCTGGCGGCGCTGCGCTCGGAGCGTGCAGAGCTGTATCATCTGCGCGCCACGCGTGAAATCAGCAATGAAACGCTGCAGAAACTGCTGCACGATCTGGATTTGCTGGAAGCACTGCTGATAGAGAATCAATAAACGGTAGCGCCTGATGGCGCTACGCTTATCAGGCCTACGGAACGCAATTGTAGGCCGGATAAGGCGGTCACGCCGTATCCGGCGAAGGTTGTGCCTGATGGTGCTGCGCTTATCAGGCCTACGAAATGGGCATAATTGCCTGTAGGCCGGATAAGGCGTTTACGCCGCATCCGGCAAATCTATCATTACGGAATTTGCGAGCCGCTTTCCTGAACTGATCTGTTTGTCTTGTCGATTCCCTCTTTTCTCCATACGGTTAAGAAAAGGGGGAAACATGTCTGATTATCGGCGTCACTACATCAACGGTGGGACATGGTTTTTTACGGTGAATCTACAAGACCGCAGAAGCCATCTTTTAACATCAAAAATCTATCATCTTCGCAGTGCTATTTCCGAGGTAAACAAGGTTAAACCTTTTTATATCAATGCGTGGGTCGTTTTGCCTGAGCATATGCATTGTATCTGGACGTTGCCTGAAAATGACGCTGATTTTTCGTCCCGCTGGCGGGAGATTAAGAAGCATTTCACCCGATCGTTGTCTGCACAGCATGTCTGGCAGCCTCGCTTTTGGGAGCATACCATCCGGGATGCGCGCGATTATTGCCAGCATGTGGATTACATTTATATTAATCCTGTGAAACATGGTTGGGCGCAGCAGGTGAAGTCATGGCCTTTTTCAACGTTTCATCGTGATGTTAAATTGGGGTTGTATCCGGAGAACTGGGCAGGTGAGATAACGGACCTCCGTGCTGGTGAACGT
>NZ_SZXN01000013.1:52565-70004 GCF_005281195.1 Citrobacter sp. wls613 | reverse complement strand
AGGCCGGATAAGGCGGTTACGCCGCCATCCGGCAACTTACGTCTCCTGCGTTAACCAAAACCCTTCGCAGCATTTTAGCCACGCCTGTGCGCTGTGCGACAGATACACGCCTTCGCGCCAGATCATGCCCAACTGCCAGCGTAAATGGCTTTCCAGCGGGATCCAGCGTAGCGTCTGCTTATCCAGTTTTTGGCAAATGGGTTCTGGTAAAATGGCGATCCCAACCCCGGCTTGTACCATCGCAGCGAGGAAATCCCACTGTCCGCTGCGTACCGCAATGCGTGGCTTGACGTGGTGCTGGCTAAACAACTCCAGCAACTGACGGCTTAGGGCGAAATCTTCGTTGTAGATTAGCAGCGGGTGCTCGGCCAGCGCCTCGGGGGAAATAGAATCACAGGTTGTCCACTGGCCGGAGCGCGGCACCAGCACGCAAAGTGGATGGCTGAAAAGCGGCAAGGTCGCCAGACCGCTCTCTTCTTCGACCGGTAGCGCCGTCATCGCCACATCCAGATCGCCGTTCATCACTGCCTGCTGGACGGTTAAGCCACCAAATTCTGATATTTTCAGCTCAACGCCGGGATAACGCTGGCGAAACAGGCTGATGGGGCCGGCCATTAACATGCCGACCATCGGGGGGATACCGAGTCGCAGGATCCCCTTATTCAGATGGTTAATATCGCTCAGTTCTGCCTCAAGCTGGCGGAATTCGGCGAGGATTGCCAGGCCGCGTTCAAAGACGATACGTCCGGTATCGGTCAACAACAATCGCCGCCCGTCGCGGATTAGCAGCGTGCAGTTCAGCTCGTCTTCAAGGTTCTTCAACATTTTGCTGATGGTCGGCTGGGTGACAAACAGCTTCTCTGCCGCGCGGGTAAAGCTCTGCTGGCGAACCACCTCAACAAAATATCGCAGCGTTCTGATATCCATGATTATTCCTTAAGACTATGCCTGCAATGAGTTTAATTCATTTCAGTCCTTGGGGGAGGGTCTCTATACTGGCGCTCTCTCTTTTTTACGGACATTCCCTCATGGCTGTGGCGATTAGCCGCGTGACGCCTGCGGTTATTCATCGACTCCAGGTCCCCGTTCAGGTTCTGTTGTACGCAGGTTTATTTGTTTTTGCTCAATATCTTGTCTCCTGGCTACATTTGCCGCTTCCCGCCAACCTGGTCGGGATGGTACTGATGCTGGCGCTGATTGTGTGCAGGGTGATCCCGCTTAGCTGGATACGCGCAGGCGCCCGTTGGCTGCTGGCTGAAATGCTGCTGTTTTTTGTCCCGGCGGTTGTTGCCGTGGTGAACTATACGCACCTGTTGCTGGTGGATGGCTGGCGCATTTTTGCCGTTATTGCCATCAGCACGCTGATGGTGCTCGGTGCCACTGCGTGGGTGGTTGATAAAGTGTATCGCTATGAAATGAGCAGGTTAAACCGTGAGTAATTTCCAGTTAAGCGTGTTGTGTCTGGTGATTACGCTGGGTATCTATTTTGCCAACAAGCGCCTGTATCGTCGTTTTCGGACATTGCCGCTGATGCCGCTGGTCCTCACGCCCGCGCTGCTGGTGCTGATGCTGGTGTTCGGGCATATCTCCTGGCAAAACTATATTGGTGAATCGCACTGGCTGATGTGGCTTCTGGGCCCGGCGACCATCGCATTTGCCGTGCCGGTTTACGATAACCTCGCGGTCATTAAGCGTCACTGGATGTCGCTGACGGCAGGCGTGGTGACGGCAACGCTGGTGGCCGTCACCAGTTCGGTATGGCTGGCGCGTCTGTTTATGTTACCCGATGAAATCCAGCGCAGCCTGGCGGTGCGCTCGGTAACCACGCCATTTGCGCTGGCTGCGGCCGAGCCGCTGGGCGGGCAACCGGATCTGGTGGCGCTGTTTGTGGTGATCACCGGTGTATTCGGTATGGCGGTGGGCGACATGCTGTTTTTGCGCCTTTCCATCCGTGAAGGAATGGCGAAAGGGGCTGGGTTTGGTGCGGCGTCGCACGGCGCAGGCACCGCGCGCTCCTATGAGCTTGGCCAACAGGAAGGGGTGATTGCCAGCCTGGTAATGATGCTTTCCGGCGTGGTGATGGTGCTGGTGGCACCGCTGGTCGCGAGGCTGATGTTCTGACCAGCGGCCCGTACGCTATTTCAGCCGTGAAATCAGTTCAAACTCTTTAAAATTTACTGGGCGCTGCTGCTGCATGGAGCGATTCCCGGCGATGCCGGTCAGAATTGACATGGCGCCCGCGCGATGGTCGGCGGCTCGCTGCAGCGGATCGTGTCGCGGCTCGCCAAACAGATCGGCCAGCATCGCGTTATCACCGCCGCCGTGGCCACCTTCGCCCAGCGTGAAGTCGGCCTGCCAGGGCGCAGCGAACATCGGGAAAACGGTAATATCACAGCTTTCCAGGCTGCCTTCGTTCTCCCTCGCCCCGCCTGCATTGACGTATGATTTCTCCACGATCTTCATCTCCAGGCGACCTTCGCTACCGTTAAACACCACGTTCAGTCCTTCCCACGGCAGATAAGTGTTCAACGAGTAGGTGAGCTGTACCTGGTTTTGATACTTCACCAGCACCGACAGCGTGTCTTCAATGGTGATGCCATCGCTGAATACGCTTTGATCGCGAAAATAATTGTCTTCGTGTTCAGCATCCAGATACAGCGCTTTAAGCTGCGGATTCTCCGCTATTTGCAGTGCAAACGGATCGTCCTTGGCCTGCGCATAGCCATGAGCACGTGGATAAAACTGCGTCACACCGCGGCGTTCGGCATTTTCTTTTCCGTAGAAACGCAGGCTGCCTTCGGCATAAACACGCTGTGGATAGCTGTCCAGCCAGAAGTTCATCAGGTCAAAATGATGGGTTGATTTATGCACCAGCAGGCCGCCGCTGTTGCGCTTTTCCCGATGCCAGCGGCGGAAGTAATCGGCGCCGTGTTCGGTATTCAGTAACCACTCAAAGTGAACCGAAAAGACGTCGCCAATGGCACCGTTCATCAGCAGCTCGCGTACCTTGCTGTGATGCGGAGCATAGCGATAGTTAAAAGCGACGCGCACCTCGTGTCCGGTCTCTTCAATGGCGTCGAGAATACGCAGGGCGCGCTTCTCATCGATGGTCATCGGTTTTTCAGTGATCACATCACAGCCCGCGTGCAGCGCCCGCACGATATAGTCATCGTGGGTGCGGTCCATAGTGGTCACGATGATGACATCGGGGCGGGTTTCGCGGATCATATCTTCAAACTGTGCGGCTTTCCAGGTGGATACCGGAGCGGCCCCCTCATTTTTTAATAGCTGATTCGCGTAGTTCATACGGGTTTGGTTGGTGTCGCAAAAGGCGACCAGCCGGGCGTTTTCCTTCCATTGCCCACCAATCGCTGAGATATACAGGCCCGCTCGCCCGCCGGTTCCTACCAGGGCATATTTCTTCATCGCATCCTCTTTTCTCAAAATGAATTAACGTGTTTATGTAATAAAAACAGTGTTTCAATTTCATTTAGGTACTGTAGCGCTATCAACAGTGATGGATACGTTGGAGAGAGAAAACTGTGATCCCCAGCGAAAAAGACCGGGGAAGATGTCGATATTCTGATTTTCCCATGAACGCTTTTTAGCCTTACGCTCATATTTTACAATCGTGATTAATTCCGTTGGCCAGTGTAAGGATATTCAGTGTGAAATATTTGTGGTTATCTGCTCTCCTGTTCAGCCAGGTCGTTATGGCCTGGTGTCCTGATGAGGACCAAAAGGTGGTACTTCAGGGAACATTGATACAACAGACGCTACCCGGCCCGCCAAATTACGAAAGCATCAAGGATGGCGATGAAGCGGTAACTTATGATTATCTTAAGTTGGATCAACCTTTTGAGTGTGATATTACCGGTGAGAGTGAAAGTGTTCCGCTAGTACAGATTATTTTGATGGGCAAAAGTAAGCCTGGTTACGCCGATCTTGCTCCTTCTCTGGGAAAAGATGTCATCCTGACCGGGAAAACGATGTATGCCCAAACTGGCCTCCACTTTACCTCTGTCTTGCTCATCCTTGATGATGTGAAAGATGTTACCCCTCTCAACACGCCCGAACAAAAGAAAAGCGCGCTGATTCAGTTTCAACAGTTCCAGCAGGCGCTGAGTGAGAAAAACGTTGCCGCATTAAAGTCTTATTTTGTATTCCCATTACCGGGCAGCCTTGATGATTTTATTCCTTACGATGAATCACAATCATCTCAGTCGGATCAGCTTACCGAGGCGGTGTTTGATAAAAATGCGTCGCAGATTATTAAGGGTTTACACATCTTGAGTAGTCTTGATGTTAACCCTGACACTCTGGAAATCAAAGAACACCGGATAAACGCGCTATCGGCACAAGAGCAGAAACGGAAATACTTTCCGGGTGATGAAGACGGCACGTTTTATTATGAAGAAAACGGTCAGCGTCACGTGGTTGACGGAACCTGCGACACGGTTGCTATGGGGGAATTTGACGAGGGCGTTTTAAGGCTTTCTCAGGGTACCGATGCGAATAAACAACGGCCTGGCCTCTCAGAGTCTTGTGACGGAGCATCGTCATATTTGTTTAAGCTAATTGATGGAAAACTCCGTCTGGTGGCGAGTTTTACCGCTGGTTGAATCTGTGCCGAACACTCCCCGACCGGTGAAGTCGGGGAGGAGATCTATTAGTGCGCGCGACCTTGCTCTACGCCGTACCCGGTCTGGGAACGGATGAACTGAGCACGGAACTGCTCACGCTCGCGATTACCTTCTGCGGAATTATCGGTGGCAGAGAAGAACCAAATACCGAGGAACGCCACGCTAATGGAGAACAGCGCCGGGTATTCATACGGGAAAATGGCTTTTTCGTGACCGAGAATTTGCACCCATACCGTTGGGCCAAGCACCATCAGCACCACTGCCGTTATCAGACCTAACCAGCCGCCCAGCATGGCACCACGCGTGGTCAGTCGTGACCAGTACATGGAAAGCAGGATGATTGGGAAGTTGCAGCTTGCCGCGATAGCGAACGCCAGGC
The DNA here is from genome assembly GCF_005281195.1 of Citrobacter sp. wls613. NCBI lineage: Bacteria > Pseudomonadati > Pseudomonadota > Gammaproteobacteria > Enterobacterales > Enterobacteriaceae > Citrobacter > Citrobacter sp. wls613. The sequence continues at coordinate 64,982 of NZ_SZXN01000013.1, read as the reverse complement.
CGACCATAAAGGCGATGTTCTGGTTTTCAAACAGCACGCCGAGCAGGATGGCAATCACGCCCAGTACCAGTACGGTGATTTTCGACACGCGCAGTTCTTCACGCTCGGTAGCACCTTTACGGAACACGTTAGCGTACAGATCGTGAGAGACCGCCGAGGCACCCGCCAGCGTCAGACCAGCAACCACGGCCAGAATGGTGGCAAAGGCCACTGCGGAGATAAAGCCGAGGAACAGGTTACCGCCCACCGCGTTGGCCAGATGCACCGCCGCCATGTTATTGCCGCCAATCAGTGCGCCAGCCGCGTCTTTATACGCCGGGTTTGCACCGACCAGCATTATTGCGCCAAAACCGATGATAAAGGTCAGGATGTAGAAATAACCCATAAAGCCGGTGGCGTAGAACACACTCTTACGCGCTTCGCGGGCATCGCTGACCGTGAAGAAACGCATCAGAATGTGCGGCAGACCCGCGGTTCCGAACATCAGTCCGAGGCCTAACGATAGCGCCGATATTGGGTCTTTCACCAATCCGCCCGGGCTCATAATCGCCGAGCCTTTCGGGTGTACCGCCATCGCTTCGGTGAACAGGTTGTTGAAGCTGAAGCCGACGTGCTTCATGACCATAAAGGCCATAAAGCTGGCACCGAACAGCAGCAGTACGGCTTTGATGATTTGCACCCACGTAGTGGCCAGCATGCCGCCGAACAGCACGTACATCATCATCAGTACGCCAACCAGCACCACAGCAATGTGATAGTTCAGACCGAACAGCAGTTGGATAAGCTTCCCGGCACCCACCATCTGGGCGATCAGGTACAGCGCGACCACCACCAGTGAACCACAGGCCGACAGAATACGGATAGGCCCCTGCTTCAGACGGTAAGAGGCGACGTCCGCAAAGGTGTAGCGACCGAGGTTACGCAGACGTTCGGCAATCAGGAACAGAATGATTGGCCAGCCGACCAGGAAGCCGAGTGAGTAAATCAGCCCGTCATAGCCAGAGGTAAAGACCAGCGCGGAAATCCCGAGGAACGACGCCGCCGACATATAGTCGCCCGCAATCGCCAGCCCATTCTGGAAACCGGTGATGTTACCGCCCGCGGTGTAATAGTCGTTACGCGAACGCACGCGCTTAGACGCCCAGTAGGTAATGCCGAGCGTAAATATGACGAAAATCAGGAACATAACAATCGCCTGCCAGTTGGTTGGCTGGCGTTGGACTGCACCGCTAATAGCATCCGCCGCATTTGCGGCGAAGGGCAGCGTGGCGGCTAGCGCCGTCAGGACTCTCTTCATGATGCTTTAACCTCGTGCAGAACCGCATTGTTAAGACGATCGAATTCACCGTTGGCCCGCCAGATATAGATTCCGGTCAGGAGGAAGGAGATGAGGATCACGCCCACCCCAATTGGAATACCTCGGGTGACGCTGGTTCCCGCATGTAGCGGTGTCCCCAGCCAGCCAGGCGCAAAGGCAATCAGTAAAATAAAGCTGATATAAACCACCAGCATGATGATGGATAGTACAGCGGCAAACCGTTGCCTTTTTTCAACTAACTCCCTGAAACGCGCACTGTCTTCTATCCGCTGATAAATATTGTCATTCATCGCAGAGCTCTCCAGAGGTCCCCTTTGTCTTTCGCGCTACAGGCATGACCTGTTAGCTGTCGCAGTCCGGCAACACGAAATCCTTTGGGGGAGGTTTTATAATTTCCCTCCCGATGAAGAGAGGGTAGGGGGATTTTTTATTTTGCCGGATGGCGGCTAACGCCTTATCCGGCCTACAAGGGATGCTGAACCTGTAGGCCCGATAAGCAGCGCGCCATCGGGCATTTCACGGTTAGGGTTATGATGGCATCGCGATAGCCTGCTTCTCTTCGAGCAGTTTCTCTACCACGCCAGGATCGGCGAGGGTCGAGGTATCGCCCAGATTGCTGGTATCGCCAGCCGCAATTTTGCGCAGAATACGGCGCATAATTTTGCCGGAGCGGGTTTTTGGCAGTGAGTCGGTCCAGTGCAGCACGTCTGGCGTTGCCAGCGGGCCAATTTCTTTACGCACCCAGTTGCGTACTTCAGCGTACAGCTCAGGTGTCGGCTCTTCGCCGTGGTTCAGCGTGACGTAGGCGTAGATGGCCTGGCCTTTAATATTATGCGGAATACCCACTACCGCGGCTTCGGCAATCTTCGGATGCGACACCAGCGCCGACTCGATTTCAGCCGTCCCCAGACGGTGGCCGGAAACGTTCAGCACGTCGTCCACGCGTCCTGTTATCCAGTAGTAGCCGTCTTCGTCACGACGCGCGCCGTCGCCGCTGAAGTACATATTCTTGAAGGTGGAGAAGTAGGTCTGCTCAAAACGATCGTGATCGCCAAACAGGGTTCTCGCCTGACCCGGCCAGGAATCGGTGATCACCAGGTTGCCTTCGGTCGCGCCTTCCAGCGGGTTGCCTTCGTTATCGACAATCGCCGGCTGCACGCCGAAGAACGGACGTGTTGCCGAACCGGCTTTCAGTTCGGTAGCGCCCGGCAGCGGGGTGATCATGAAACCGCCGGTTTCGGTCTGCCACCAGGTATCGACGACCGGGCATTTTTCGTTGCCAATCTTCTTCCAGTACCATTCCCAAGCTTCTGGGTTAATCGGCTCGCCGACAGAGCCCAGAATACGCAGTGACGAACGGTCGGTGCCTTCAATCGCTTTATCGCCTTCTGCCATCAGGGCACGGATCGCGGTGGGTGCGGTATAGAGAATATTGACCTGATGCTTATCCACGACCTGCGACATACGCGCAGGCGTTGGCCAGTTGGGTACGCCTTCGAACATCAGCGTGGTAGCGCCGCAGGCCAGCGGGCCGTACAGCAAATAGCTGTGCCCGGTTACCCAGCCGACGTCAGCGGTACACCAGTAGATATCGCCCTGATGATAATCAAACACGTATTTGAAGGTGGTCGCCGCGTAAACCAGATACCCGCCGGTGGTGTGCAGCACGCCTTTTGGCTTACCGGTTGAACCGGAGGTATACAGAATAAACAGCGGATCTTCCGCGTTCATCTCTTCCGGTTGATGCTCAGGGCTCGCTTTCTCAATAAGGTCGGACCACCACAGGTCGCGGCCTTCCTGCCAGTCTGTTTTTCCGCCGGTACGTTTGAGGACCACCACGTGCTCAACGGTCTTCACGTTCGGGTTTTTCAGCGCATCATCCACGTTCTTTTTCAGCGGGATGCCGCGTCCAGCACGCACACCTTCATCGGCGGTGATCACCAGGCGCGAGTTTGAGTCGATGATACGTCCGGCAACGGCTTCCGGCGAGAACCCGCCAAAGATCACCGAATGCACCGCACCAATACGGGCGCAGGCCAGCATCGCCACCGCAGCTTCCGGGACCATTGGCATATAGATCGCCACCACATCGCCTTTTTTAATGCCTAAATCCAGCAATGTATTGGCAAAACGGCAAACGTCGCGATGCAGTTCGCGATAGGTAATATGTTTACTTTGAGTTGCGTCATCGCCTTCCCAGATGATGGCGGTGCGATCGCCGTTTTCCTGTAGATGACGGTCAAGGCAGTTCGCTGCCAGATTCAGCGTGCCGTCTTCGTACCATTTAATGGACACATTGCCGGGCGCAAAAGAGGTGTTCTTTACCAGGCTATAAGGTTGCATCCAATCGAGAATTTTTCCCTGCTCGCCCCAAAATGTGTCGGGGTCGGTAATAGATTGTTGGTATTTCGCGTCGTACTGCTCCGGGTTTATCAGGCAACGATCCGCAATATTTGCGGGAATAGCGTGTTTATGTATTTGGCTCATGGCTTTTGTTCTCCTTGTAGGATGTTAATAATATGTCTCATAAACGTTAAATGTAGGGGCATTTAGAGTTTTGTTTGGGATTTGAGCGGCAGATCACGCAATAAGCGAATTGTGCAAATTAGCGGCAAACTGATTTTTGAAGAGAACTAGCAAAAATTAATTAAATCTCGCGATAACATGCAGTTATATGAAGAAGTTTGAAAAAGGTGATCGGTGTTGGGAATAGACCAAAGAGTGAGAGGTTGGAGGGGTTTACTAACTCTAAAGTGGTATTTTACATGCACTTACAATTGATTAAAAACAACATTCTAAGTGTGGTTTTTTGATAAAAAGAGGGTGGAGCAATGTCATGACAGTATACGTGTGGTTGCTGTTATGGAAAACAATAAAAGAATCGCCATTGCAGACAATGGCGTCATCTGGATGAGACCCCCCTATGGCAAGGACAAAATCACCCGTACTCCGTTTCTTCAGCCTGATATTACCGTTTTTATTTATCTCTGCCGTTCACGCTGAACAAACCCCAGTACCCGCAAAAACCGTCACCGTTGAAGCGAAGAATGAAACCTTCGCCCCTCAGCATCCCGATCAATACCTCTCATGGAAAGCCACGTCGGAGCAGTCCGCACGTGAAGATGCGCTGGCAGAGGATCCTCGACTGGTGATTCTGTGGGCGGGATATCCTTTCTCGCGTGATTACAACAAACCGCGTGGGCATGCTTACGCGGTGACCGATGTCCGTGAAACATTACGTACCGGCGCGCCAAAAACTGCAGAAGATGGTCCGCTGCCGATGGCCTGCTGGAGCTGTAAAAGCCCTGACGTGGCGCGCCTGATCCAGAAAGACGGCGAAGACGGTTATTTCCACGGTAAATGGGCGCGCGGCGGCCCGGAAATTGTTAACAATTTAGGCTGTGCGGATTGCCATAACACCGCCTCGGCAGATTTCGCCAAAGGGAAGCCCGAGCTGACGTTGTCCCGTCCTTATGCAGAACGCGCGATGGAAAGCATCGGTAAACCGTTTGATAAAGCCGGTCGCTTTGACCAGCAGTCCATGGTCTGCGGCCAGTGTCACGTGGAGTACTACTTCGACGGTAAAAACAAAGCCGTTAAGTTCCCGTGGGACGAGGGGATGAAAGTTGAGAACATGGAGAAATACTACGACGCCATTGCGTTCTCCGACTGGACCAACTCCCTGTCTAAAACGCCGATGCTGAAAGCGCAGCACCCGGAATATGAAACCTGGACTGCGGGCATTCACGGCAAGAACAATGTGACCTGCATCGACTGTCATATGCCGAAAGTGCAAAACGCTGAAGGCAAGATCTACACCGACCATAAAATTGGTAACCCGTTCGATAACTTCCCTCAGACCTGCGCCAACTGCCACACCCAGGACAAAGCGTCCCTGCAAAAAGTGGTTGCCGAGCGTAAACAAGCGATTCATGACCTGAAAATCAAGGTTGAAGATCAGCTGGTACATGCCCACTTCGAAGCGAAAGCTGCATGGGATGCGGGCGCAACGGAAGCTGAAATGAAGCCGATTCTGGAAGATATTCGCCATGCGCAATGGCGCTGGGATCTGTCTATCGCCTCGCACGGGATTCACATGCACGCGCCGGAAGAAGGTCTGCGTATGTTGGGTAGCGCGATGGATAAAGCGGCCGATGCCCGTACCAAGCTGGTCCGTCTGCTGGCGACCAAAGGCATCACCCATGAAATTCCGCTGCCGGATATCTCGACGAAAGAGAAAGCCCAGAAGGCGATCGGTTTGAACATGCAGCAAATCAATGCTGAGAAGCAGGACTTCATCAAAACGGTGATTCCGCAGTGGGAAGACCAGGCGCGTAAAAACGGTCTGTTAAGCCAATAACCCCTTTCCGCCTCGCAAGGGGCGGATAACTCAACGGAGTGAATATGAGCGTATTACGTTCGTTATTAACTGCTGGGGTGCTGGCGTCAGGCCTGTTCTGGAGCCTGTGCGGGAATGCCGCGACCCCCACGCCACAGGAATCGGATCAACGCTTTACGGTCACCCAACAGCGTAATCCGGATGCCGCCTGTCTGGATTGTCACAAGCCGGACACCGAAGGCATGCATGGTAAACATGCCGAAGTCATCAACCCAAATAATAAACTGCCGGTTACCTGCACCAACTGTCACGGCCAGCCGTCACCTAATCACCGCGAAGGGGTGAAGGATGTGATGCGCTTTAATGAGCCGATGTACAACGTGGAGCAGCAGAACAGCGTCTGTATGTCCTGTCACCTGCCTGAGCAGTTGCAAAAAGCGTTCTGGCCGCACGATGTCCACGTGACGAAAGTAGCGTGTGCCAGCTGTCACTCACTGCATCCGAAGCAAGACACGATGCAGACGCTAAGCGATAAAGGACGGATTAAGATTTGCGTCGATTGCCACAGCGATCAGCGTAACAATCCAAACTTTAATCCGGCGTCGATTCCCTTGCTTAAGGAGCATCCATGAGTTGCTCTCGTCGCCAGTTTATCACCGGCGTCGGCGCGCTGGTGGCTGTTAGCGGGACGGCGGGACGCGTCGTGGCGAAGACGTTAAACATTAACGGCGTGCGTTACGTCATGATACATGATGAATCATTATGCATCGGCTGTACCGCCTGCATGGATGCCTGTCGGGAAGTGAACAACGTGCCGGAAGGCGTATCGCGTCTGACGATTATTCGCAGCGAGCCGCTGGGGACGTTTCCTGATGTGAAGTACCGCTTCTTCCGCCATTCGTGCCAGCACTGCGATCACGCCCCCTGTGTTGACGTCTGCCCGACGGGGGCATCGTATCGCGATGCTGCCACCGGCATTGTGGATGTGAACCCGGATCTGTGCGTCGGTTGCCAGTATTGCATCGCCGCCTGCCCGTATCGCGTGCGCTTTATTCATCCGGTCAACAAGACGGCAGATAAGTGCGACTTCTGCCGTAAAACCAACCTGAAAGCGGGCAAGCAGCCTGCTTGCGTTGAGTCATGTCCGACGAAAGCGCTGACGTTTGGTAATCTGGACGATCCCAACAGCGAGATCTCTCGTCTGTTGCACCAGAAAAATACCTACCGTTACAAGCTGGCGTTAGGCACCAAACCGAAGGTCTACCGCGTTCCCTTTAAATACGGGGAGGTGAGCCAATGACACCCGCTTCTGCATTCCATTTTGAATCACTGGTGTGGGACTGGCCCATCGCCATCTATCTGTTCCTGATCGGTATTTCCGCCGGACTGGTGACGCTGTCGGTATTGCTTCGACGGCTGCATCCGGAAGCGGGCGGTTCAGACAGTACGTTACTGCGTACCACGCTGGTACTCGGGCCGGGAGCGATTATTCTCGGCCTGCTGATCCTGGTCTTGCACCTGACGCGTCCATGGACCTTCTGGAAACTGATGTTCCACTACAGCTTCACCTCGGTGATGTCGATGGGGGTCATGCTATTCCAGTTGTATATGGTGGTGCTGGTGCTGTGGCTGGCAAAAATCTTTGATAAAGAGGTTATTGCCCTGCAACAGCGCTTCGTGCCTCGTCTGACGATCGTGCCAAAACTGCTGGCGCTGATCGCGCCGTTCCATCGTCTGCTGGAAACAGTGATGCTGGTGCTGGCGGTGCTGCTCGGGGCCTACACCGGGTTCTTGCTGTCGGCGCTGAAATCCTATCCGTTCCTGAATAACCCGATCTTGCCAGTGCTGTTCCTGTTTTCCGGGATCTCGTCCGGTGCGGCGGTGGCGCTGATCGCCATGGCATTGCGCCATCGCGGTAACCCGCACACCACCGAGGCGCATTTTGTACACCGCATGGAAACCCCGGTAGTGTGGCTGGAAATCTTCCTGCTGGCGGCGTTCTTTATCGGGCTGGCGCTGGGCGATGACGGCAAAATGCGCGCGCTGGTTGCGGCGTTGGGCGGTGGTTTCTGGACCTGGTGGTTCTGGCTGGGCGTGACCGGGTTGGGGCTGATCCTGCCGATGCTGCTGAAACCGTGGGCGAATCGTAGCCCGACGTTTCACGGTGTGCTGGCAGTGTGTGGTGCCAGCCTGACCGGCGTGCTGCTGCTGCGCTTTTTCATTCTGTATGCAGGGCAACTGACGGTTGCGTAGGGCAAGGTGATTTCTGGACGTACTCCTTCCTGAAGCCGGTTTTCTGGCATTGTTGTTAAGTCTCGGGGTCAACGTGTTGACCCCGCTTGCCGTGCTGACGGGCGTACGTCAGCGCTGGCAGGGCGTTATGCGTCTGGCCTGCGTGGGCGTGTGGACGCAGTTTGCGCTGCTGTTGCTGGCCTTTGCCATTCTGGTGTTCTGTTTCCTGACCAGTGATTTCTCCGTTGTTTACGTAGCTCAGCACAGCTATAGCCTGCTGCCGTGGGGATTAAAGCTGGCGGCGGTGTGGGGTGGTCATGAAGGATCGCTGCTACTGTGGGTGCTGTTTCTTTCTGCCTGGAGCGCACTGTTCGCCTGGCGCTCCAGGCGTGAGCCGGACGCGCTGTTTCCGTTAACCCTCAGCGTCCTGTCAATGATGACCGCGTCATTGCTGCTGTTCGTGGTGGTGTGGTCCGATCCGTTCGTACGCATCTTCCCGCCGGCAATTGAAGGGCGCGACCTGAACCCGATGCTGCAACACCTGGGGCTGATTCTGCATCCACCGCTGCTGTATCTGGGCTACGGTGGGCTGATGGTGGCGGCCGGCGTGGCGCTGGCTTCGCTGCTGCGCGGCGGCTTTAACGCGCGGACTGCCTGGGTGTGCTGGCGCTGGGCGCTGCCCGGCTGGTGCGCCCTGACGCTTGGGATCATCCTTGGTTCCTGGTGGGCTTATTGTGAACTGGGCTGGGGCGGCTGGTGGTTCTGGGACCCGGTAGAAAACGCTTCCTTATTACCCTGGCTTTCCGCCAGTGCGTTACTGCATAGCCTGTATGTCTCACGACAGCGTGGAGGCTTCCCGCACTGGTCGCTGCTGCTGGCGATTGTCACGCTGATTTTATCACTGTTGGGCACGCTGATTGTGCGTTCCGGCATACTGGTTTCTGTTCATGCCTTTGCGCTGGACAACGTCCGCGCTGCGCCGCTGTTTGCGCTGTTTACCGTGTTAAGCCTGGCATCGCTCGGTCTGTATGCCTGGCGGGCGCGGGACGTCGGTCACACGGTACGTTTTGGCGGCTGGTCGCGTGAGATGATGATTCTGGTCGCGCTGCTGCTGTTTTGCGCGGTGCTGCTTATCGTGCTAATTGGCACGCTGTATCCGATGATTTACGGCCTGTTTGGTTGGGGACGACTCTCCGTTGGCGCGCCTTACTTCAACCGTGCAACGCTGCCGTTTGGCCTGCTGATGCTGGTGGTCATCGTGATAGCGACGATCAGAAGCCGGAAGGTGCCGCTGCGAAGCCAGCTTCCGGCGCTGCTGGCGCATGCTGGCGTGCTGGTTTTTGCTGCAGGGATCGTGTTCTCCAGCGGGAGCCGCCAGGAAGTGAGCCAGAATCTGAGTCCTGGGCAGCAGGTTGAACTGGCAGGCTATGTTTTCCGCTTTGAGCACCTCTCTCTGGAAGCAAAAGGAAACTACACCAGTGAAAAGGCGCTGATTACGCTCTGGCAGGATGAGAAACGCATCGGCAGCCTGCAGCCCGAAAGACGCTTCTATTCCGCGCGTCGCCAGCAAATGATGGAGCCGGGTATCCGTTGGAACCTGCTGCACGACTGGTACGCGGTGATCGGCGAAAAAACCGGACCGGAGCGCTATGCCATGCGCTTGTACGTGCAAAGTGGTGTGCGTTGGGTTTGGGGCGGAGGGCTGCTGATGGTATTCGGCGCGCTGCTCAGCGGCTGGCGGGGGAGAAAGCGCGATGCGTAAATTAATCACAGCGTTGCCGGATGGCGGCGTAAACGCCTTATCCGGCCTACAGGGTACGCAAACCGTAGGCCGGATAAGCGCAGCGCCATCCGGCAGAAAGTTTTTACTCTTAACGATCGTCTTGTTTTTCATCACTTTCGCTACGCATGCCCAGGTTGTCGACACCTGGCGTTTTGACAACCCGCAACAGCAGGAAAAAGCGCTGTCTATTGCCAGCCAGTTGCGCTGCCCACAGTGCCAGAATCAAAACTTACTGGAATCCAATGCGCCGGTGGCGGTCAGTATGCGTCATCAGGTGTATAGCATGGTGGCAGAGGGCAAAAGTGAACATGAGATCACCACGTGGATGACCGATCGTTACGGTGATTTCGTCCGCTATAACCCGCCGCTCAATGAGCAGACGCTGTTGTTGTGGGCACTGCCGTGCCTGTTATTGCTGCTGGTGGGCGTGATTATCTGGCGGGTGAGAACGCATCAGCGCGTAGAAGAGGATGAACGATGAGTCAGCCTGAATGTTGTGCACCGTTGCGTCCGATGCCGGTAAAACGCCTGGCCGCTATAGCTGTGCTGATGGTGATTGCCTGTACGGGAGGGTATTTGTTGTCGCCAAAATGGCAGGCGGTCCAGCAGGAGCAGGCGCGACTGGCTGACCCGTTACATGCGTTTTCTGATGAAAATATGCAGGAAAAACAACTGCTTTCGCTGCAGTCAAAAATACGTGCCAACCCGCAAGACAGCACGCAATGGGCGCAACTGGGTGAGTATTATCTTTGGCAAAACGCGTATCATAATGCGCTACTGGCCTATGAGCAGGCGCTGCGTTTGCGCGGTGAAAACGCCGAGATCTATTCGGCACTGGCGACGGTGCTGTACTATCAGTCCGGGCAGCATATGACGCCGCAAACCCGTGAGATGATTGAGAAATCGCTGGCGCTGGACCCGACAGAAGTTACCGCGCTGATGCTGCTGGCTGCTGATGCGTTTATGCAGGCCGACTATGCACAGGCTATTTTGCAGTGGCAAAAAGTTCTCGATTTAAACTCGCCGAGGGTGGATCGTGCTCAGTTGATTGACTCAATCAATATGGCAAAATTGCTGCAGAATCGACAAAAATAATTTTTGTTTTTTTGTGATTTGCGTCGTTTTTACTGTGCAAAAAAACAGCAGTTGAACAAATTAGCGAAAAAAACGCACAGTCATAATTCTTCATTTTTTATCAAATGAATATTCTTTTATAACAAAAAGTTATTCATGATGACCCGCATAAACTCGCGTTTTTATGCATAAAATCAGCTAAAGGCCCTGTTCTTAAAGGGTTGCGCTGAATGCCATGCAAATGATAATGATAATAAGCGTTAAAAAATTCCATAAACGAACGCAACACAATTCATACCCTTTCAGTATGTACTATTCCCATAGGTTATATGTGAAATAGCGCTCCATCGAGGAAGTCCGTTGTTATGAAAAATTTGAAAGTCAGCCTGGCCTGGCAGATTTTGATCGCCATGGTGCTGGGCATTTTGCTGGGGAGTTACCTGCATTATCACAGTGACAGCCGCGAATGGCTGGTAGTTAACCTGCTGTCTCCGGCAGGGGATATCTTTATCCACCTGATCAAAATGATTGTTGTGCCGATAGTTATCTCCACGTTGATCGTCGGTATTGCCGGGGTCGGTGATGCCAAACAGCTGGGTCGTATTGGCGCCAAAACCATTATCTATTTCGAAGTGATCACCACCGTGGCAATTATCCTCGGCATCACGCTGGCGAATGTGTTCCAGCCTGGTACCGGTGTCGATATGTCGCAGCTGGCGACCGTGGATATTTCGAAATATCAAAGTACAACCGCAGAAGTGCAGAGCCACGCGCATGGCCTGATGGGTACGATTTTGTCACTGGTGCCGACCAACATCGTTGCGTCGATGGCGAAAGGCGACATGCTGCCGATTATCTTCTTCTCGGTGCTGTTTGGTCTGGGCCTGTCTTCACTGCCGGCCACTCACCGCGAACCGCTGGTGACCGTGTTCCGTTCCATCTCTGAAACGATGTTTAAAGTGACGCACATGGTGATGCGTTATGCGCCGGTCGGTGTCTTTGCGCTGATCGCCGTCACCGTGGCGAACTTCGGTTTTGCCTCCCTGTGGCCGCTGGCGAAGCTGGTGCTGCTGGTGCATTTCGCCATCCTGTTCTTCGCGCTGGTGGTGCTCGGTATCGTGGCGCGCGTGTGCGGTTTGAGCATCTGGATCCTGATTCGTATCCTGAAAGACGAACTGATTCTGGCCTACTCTACCGCCAGCTCTGAGAGCGTGCTGCCGCGTATTATTGAGAAGATGGAAGCCTATGGCGCACCGGCCTCCATCACCAGTTTTGTGGTGCCGACCGGGTATTCGTTCAACCTTGACGGTTCGACGCTGTACCAGAGTATCGCCGCGATTTTTATCGCCCAGCTGTACGGCATTGACCTGTCGTTGTGGCAGGAAATCGTACTGGTGCTGACGCTGATGGTGACCTCGAAAGGGATCGCGGGTGTGCCGGGTGTGTCGTTTGTGGTGCTGTTGGCTACGCTGGGTAGCGTGGGTATTCCGCTGGAAGGTCTGGCATTTATCGCCGGTGTTGACCGTATCCTCGACATGGCGCGTACTGCGCTGAACGTGGTGGGTAACGCGTTGGCGGTACTGGTTATCGCCAAGTGGGAACACAAATTTGACCGTAAAAAAGCGCTGGCCTATGAGCGCGAAGTATTGGGCAAATTTGATAAGACCGCCG
>NZ_SZXN01000013.1:47242-52555 GCF_005281195.1 Citrobacter sp. wls613 | reverse complement strand
TAGGCCGGATAAGGCAACGCCGCCATCCGGCAACCCGCTCTGGATTGCCGGATGGCGCTATGCTTATCAGGCAATCCACCTTCACTACCCGTTCGTTAACTTATCAAACTCTTCGCAGCCGGTATCAAACCCTTCCGTACAGCTCAGATTCAACCAGTGCAGCGCCTTCTGTTTATTCTTTTCAATAAAACCCTGCTCACCGTTTAAGAACATCATCCCGGCCCAGTACTCGGAATACCCGGTACGCGAAATGGCCGAGCTGCGTTTGAAATACCAGGTGGCTTTGTCATCGTCTGCGGGAATGCCTACGCCGTTGGCGTAAATCAGGCCGAGCAGCATCTGCGCATCAACGGCTGAGTCGCTCTCCAGATTCTCCGAGGCGTTTTGTAACAGCGTAATGGCTTTGGGGTAATCGGTATGCCCCGCCTGGGTATTGACCAGGATACGTGCCAGTGTAATTTCGCCGCTCTTACTGCCCGCCTGGGCCGCTTTTTCAGCCAGCGTTTTGGCTTGCGGATAATCCAGACTGACTGGATTGGTAATTTTAATTTGTGCCAACAGAGCCCAGGCGTCCGAATCACCATTGTCGGCAGCCTTTTGCGCCCAGTATTCGGCTTTACTCAAATCGCCTGAACTAAACCAGGTATCGGCGAGAAAGTATTGTGCGCGTCTGTCTCCAGCCTCGGCGGCCTTCAGGAACTGGCTACCTGGTTCTTCGGCATGGGCAAAACATGTCAATAACACCATCAAGGCGAAAAGTCGTTTCATCTTATTTTTAGATTTAGAGTAGGGAACGAACAGTATAGAGAGATTATTTGCATAAAAAAACGGCCTCAGAATGGAGACCGTTGTAAGGAAAATGCCTGATGGCGATGCCAACGCATCTTATCAGGCCTACAGTGGAAACAGGTCGTAGGCCGGATAAGGCATTCATGCCGCCATCCGGCAGATCAGCCCATCGCGCTTTCGCGCAGACTGGCTTTTAGCTTGGTGTACTCATCAATCACATACTGCTCGGCAGCACGCTGATCGGCAATGCGCTCAACGTTGACGGCACAGTACTTGTACTCTGGCGTTTTGGTAATCGGACTCAGGTTCTCGGTGACCAGTTCATTACAGGCCCCAATCCACCACTGGTAGGTCATGTAAATCGCGCCTTTGTTCGGGCGATCGCTGACTGCTGCACGCGTGATGACACGACCTTTACGCGAGTTAACCCACACCAGCTCTTCATCCTGAATGCCCAGACGTTCAGCATCGGCGGTGTTGATCTGGGCGTACCCCGGTTCATCCGCTAATGCCGCCAGTGCCGCACAGTTGCCGGTCATTGAACGGCAAGAGTAGTGGCCGACTTCGCGCACCGTCGACAGGACCATCGGGTACTCGTCGGTCAGCTTGTCGATTGGCGCAACCCAGTCGCAGGTAAAGAACTGTGCCAGACCGTTCGGGGTGTCAAACTTCTCTTTGAAGAGATAAGACGTGCCCTGATCGGCATCCGAGGTGTCGCGACAAGGCCACTGGATATAGCCCAGTTCGCCCATCTTCTCGTAGGTGGCGCCGTAGAAATCCGGGCACAGGCCGCGCAACTCATCCCAGATTTCCTGGGTGTTGTTGTAGTGCATCGGGTAGCCCATACGGGTAGCAATTTCACTGATAATCTGCCAGTCCGTTTTCAGATCCCACTTCGGCTCAACTGCTTTAAAGAAGCGCTGGAAGCCACGATCAGCCGCAGAGTAGACGCCTTCATGCTCACCCCATGACGTAGACGGTAAAATAACGTCTGCGGCAGCGGCGGTTTTGGTCATGAAGATATCCTGCACGATGACCAGTTCCAGATCCGCAAAACCTTTGCGCACTGCGGACAGTTCAGCATCGGTCTGTAATGGATCTTCACCCATAATGTACGCCGCGCGCACTTCGCCATGCGCCGCACGGTGCGGCAGCTCGCTGATGCGATAGCCGGTATGGGCAGGCAGGCTTTCTACGCCCCAGGCTTTAGCAAACTTCTCGCGGTTTTCCGGGAACTTAACGTACTGATAGCCCGGATAGGTATCCGGCAGCGCACCCATGTCGCACGCGCCCTGAACGTTGTTCTGGCCACGAACCGGGTTAACGCCCACGCTTGGCTTACCGAGGTTGCCGGTCAGCATGGCGAGGCTGGTCAGTGAACGCACGGTTTCCACGCCCTGATAGAACTGGGTCACGCCCATGCCCCACAGGATAGCCGCGCTTTTTGCCGATGCATACATACGTGCAGCCTGACGAATTTCCTGTGCGCTCACGCCAGTAATGTCTTCGACGGACTCCGGCGTATAGCCTTCGACGATCTTGCTGTACTCTTCGAAGCCTTCCGTACGTGAGGCCACGAACGCCTGGTCGTACAGTTTTTCTTCGATGATGACATGACCCATAGCGTTGAGCAGCGCGATATTCGAGCCGTTTCTTAACGCGATGTGCATGTCGGCAATGCGCGCGGTTTCAATTTTGCGCGGATCGCAGACGATAATTTTCGCCCCGTTACGTTTAGCGTTAATCACGTGATTCGCCACGATAGGGTGGGAATCCGCCGGGTTGTACCCGAAAATAAACACTAAATCGGTGTTATCAATTTCGTTAATCGCATTACTCATTGCGCCGTTACCGACCGATTGGTGCAGACCTGCAACCGAAGGGCCGTGTCAGACGCGAGCGCAGCAGTCAACGTTATTGGTACCAATAACGGCGCGTGCGAATTTTTGCATTACATAGTTGGTTTCATTACCCGTTCCGCGAGATGAACCGGTCGTCTGAATAGCATCCGGGCCATACTTCGCTTTGATGGCGCTCAGGCGAGTTGCCACGTAATCCAGCGCTTCATCCCAGGAAACAGATTCCAGTTTGCCGCCACGTTGGCGACGGATCATTGGGGTTTTCAGGCGAGGGGTTAGGATCTGGGTATCGTTGATAAAATCCCAGCCATAATAGCCCTTCAGACACAGGGTACCCTGGTTGGTTTTCCCCTGCGCCGCCTCAGCCCGGACGATTTTGCCGTTATCGACCACCAGGTTGATTTTGCAACCTGATGCGCAATATGGGCAAACCGTGACGACTTTTTTCATCGGTCTCGCTCCAGTTAATCAAATCGCGCATACGCGCTTGTCGTTTTTGTTATGCATCTTTTATGCCATGTTTTTAGCAGGGGCATTGGCCGATAATACGGGCATCATTTGAGCAAAACCCTGACGAAAAACAGGCTGTCGTCATATTTGACGTGACGAATCCTACAAGTGTGACGGCCCGGCAGTGTGACCGGGGCTATGTTTCCCGCACGTCCTTGTGCCTTATCGCTGTCACTCTGTGCAGAATCATTCACACTCATTTGAGTTGGCGCGAGATGGGGAAAAACAATGAAGCCGGCGATACTGGTTGTGGATGATGACGTAACAATCTGCGCACTCCTGGAGGATGTGCTGAGCGAACACGTCTTTGCCGTGACGACCTGTCATACCGGACAGGCGGCGTTGCGCTGCATTGAGACTCAGCCGGATATTGCGCTGGTTTTACTGGATATGGTGCTGCCCGACACCAACGGCCTGATGGTGCTGCAACAGGTGCAAAAGATGAGGCCTGGCCTGCCGGTAGTGATGCTCACAGGAATGGGTAGTGAGTCGGATGTGGTGGTCGGGCTGGAAATGGGCGCTGATGATTACATCGGTAAACCGTTCAATGCGCGGGTGCTGGTGGCGCGGGTGAAGGCGGTGCTCAGACGCGTAGGCGTGCTCACGCCTGAAGGCTCGGGTGCGCAAACCACCGGGCTTTCCTTTAATGGCTGGCATCTGGATACCGCGGGCTGCCAGTTGCGTAATCCCCAGCAGTTGAAAGTCGACCTGACGCAGGGTGAATACAGCCTGCTGCTGGCGTTGGCACAAAATGCCCGGCGGGTGCTGAGCCGCGAGCAGCTGCTGGAACTGACGCGCAGCGATAGCGTCGAGGTGTTTGATCGCACCATCGACGTGTTAATCATGCGACTGCGGCGCAAAATAGAAGCCAACCCGCATCAGCCTATGCTGATTAAAACCCTGCGCGGGTTGGGATACGTGTTTGCCGCTGACGTCCAGCATCACGAAAAAGCGGCGTGATCGTGTGCAGTTGCCGGATGCGGCGTAAACGCCTTATCCAGCCTACAAAAGCGATAATGGCTACGTAGGCCTGATAAGCGCAGCGCATCAGGCATCAGCCATCCCAGCTTTTAACTCTGCCAGCGTTTTCGCGCCGTCGATGGCATTGGCGCACAGCAAACTGGCCCGCGCGCAGGCGTGCGCCAGCCGGATACTCTCTTCCAGCGACCAGTGCTCATGGCAGCCGTACAAAAATCCGGCGCAAAATGCATCCCCCGCACCGACGCTGCCGACGATCTCCTCCTGCGCCAGATACTGCGAAGGGATCCATGTGCCGTCTCGATCCGGCGTTTCGCCCCAGGCGCCTTCCGGGCAGTGGATCACCACCCGCTGGCGCACGCCCGCGTCCAGCAGCTCACGTGCAGCGCTGGCGATGTGCGGGATATGCAGCTCACCGTTAGGCTGGCGGATCGCCAGCCCGCTGAATTCCCCGGCCTCCAGCTCGTTGATCACCAGATAATCGAGATGACGGAGCGCTGGCATTACCAGCGGCTGATAGCGCGGATCGCCCTTGCGCGACACCAGGTCCAGCGATGTTTCAAACCCGTTATCGCGCATTTGCGCCAGTAGCCGAGCGCTGCGCGTTCCAAAGGTATCATCCGGCTTGTCCAGGCTGTCGAGCAGCAGCAGATAGCCGAGATGGAAAATTTTCATCGTGCTATCAAGCTGCTCAAAGGCGGGAAGATCCAGCAGCCGGTTTGCGCCGGGAGAATGAAAAAAAGTGCGCTGGCCGCTCGGGTCGGTCATCACCTGCGACATCGAGGTGGGGGCGGACGTGGTGCGCTGCACGTGCTGGCGATTCACGTGATACTGCTCGAGCATCGCCATAATGTAGTCGCCATCGCTGTCCTGACCGATCAATCCCACCGCCTGCAGCGGTAGCCCGGTGTGCATTTTCGCCAGCGTCAGCAGCACGTTCAGAGGCGCACCGCCGGTAGCGCGTTCGCTGTGGGTGATCTCCGCCAGCCAGCCGCACTCCGGCCACTGCATAATTTGATGCACATGATCGACCAGCATGTTGCCTGCGGCGATAATGCCTCTGCGTTCCATCAGGCCTGCCCCGCGCTGCCAAAGATGCGCATCTGTTCGGAAACGGTATCGGTAATGGCCTCTTCGATACCCAACAGCAGCTCAGCAAATTCGTCGTACAGCGGCT
>NZ_SZXN01000013.1:33183-47206 GCF_005281195.1 Citrobacter sp. wls613 | reverse complement strand
GCGGTTGTTCATCCGCGACTCCACCGCCGCCAGCGCCGCCTGTGACATACCGGTATAGAAGTTGATTTTGTGGATGCCAAGCTCGATGGCGCGACGGAAATCGTCGTCGCTAATGCCGGAGCCGCCGTGCAGTACCAGCGGGATCGCCGCCTGCTGTCGAATGGCGTCCAGCCGCGGGAAGTCGAGTTTGGGGTCGCCTTTGTACTTGCCGTGGGCATTGCCAATGGCGACGGCTAAGGCATCAATGCCGGTTCTGTCGACGAAATCCCGTGCCAGCATCGGGTCGGTAAACAGCGACTCGTCGGCATGGCCGTACAGCGCTCCGCCTTCATCGCCGCCGACGGCCCCCAGCTCCGCTTCCACCGACACGCCGACGGCGTGGCACATCTTCACCACCTCGCGGGTCTGGCGAATATTCTCCTCGTACTCCAGCGTAGAACCATCGAACATCACCGAGCTGAAGCCTAAGCGCAGCGCCCGCACCACCGACTCAAAATGCAGGCCGTGATCGAGGTTAAGCACCACCGGAATGTCATGGCGTGCGGCTTCGAACTTTACCGCTTCAACCAGAGAATCCAGCGAGATATATTTAAAATGCACTTCGGCAATGTTGATAATAAATGGCGATCGTTCCTGCTTCGCGGCGGCAAACAGCGCACGCAGGAAGTGCGAATCCAGAACGTTAAACGCGCCTAAGGCATAGCGGTGCTCGCGGGCATGGGCGAGACCATCGGCGAGGGAAATCAACGGCATAATGCGCTCCTTGGTTAGCGGAACAGGCGATATTCGTTACACAACACCAGCAGCGTCGGTTCGTCTTCTTCAATGTCGTTATAGCGGGCGATGGGTTGTAGGAAATGGTTATCGTGATCGTCGTCGTTAACCGAAGAAACTTCGCCAACCAGCACGTCGCCAAACCCTTCTTCGGCCCAGAAGCTATGATACAGACCGGGCGTCAGGCAGATGCTTTCCCCTGGCGTTAGGCGCAGCTGGCTGCCCGCTGCATGCGTTTGCCGGCAGCCGTCAATCACTACGCTGACGTCGCTGTCTTCCGTTTGTTCTCTGACTCCGGCGTTCCACAGTTCCACAATCAAATTACCGCCGCCGCGATTGATAATGTCTTCGCGTTTGCGCCAGTGAAAATGCATGGGTGTCACCTGGCCATCGCGGACGTGCATGATTTTTTCGGCGTAGCATTTCTCATAGGGCATGCCTTTTGGTGAACCATTACGCAGGGTAAACAGCGTTAAGCCCAGGGCGGCAAAGTTATCACCGCCGAATGCGGTGACGTCCCAGCCGAGTTTGAGGTCAAAGACTTCACTCCAGGCTCCGGCGTCGAGTTTGCGCCATTGGGTGGGTGGGAAGCTGGCGAAGGGTGGGAGATGCACGTCGTGCAAGGAAAAAAACTGGCGCGTGTGACCCAGAATCTCATTTATTGCGGAGCGTTTCATGGACAGAATTCTCCTTAATATAATGCCGGATGGCGCTGCGCTTATCCGGCCTACAAATTCATAGCGATCTTGTAGGCCGGATAAGGCATTTTTGCCGCCATCCGGCGTTGTTGTGGCGACTTATTTCACCGTCCAACCCTTATAGCTGCCGACGTTGTTCTTATCGATCATCGTCACCGGGATCAGCACGGGCTCTTTCGGCGCGGGTTTACCCTGCAATATGTCATAGCCGATTTCGACCGCTTTGGCTGCCATCACCTGCGGATCTTGTGCCGGGGTCGCCACAAATAATGAGTTTTCCCGCTTCAGCGCCTCTTCGCCGTCTGGCGATCCGTCGACGCCGACAATAAAGAATTCACTACGCTGCGCCTGTTTTGCAGCCAGATCGGCCCCGATCGCTGTCGGATCGTTAATGGCGAACACGCCGTCGATCTTCGGATTGGCCGCCAGCAGAGCGGTCATGATCTCCAGCCCGCCTTCACGGCTGCCCTTCGCGTTCTGATTATGCGACAGCACCTTGATGTCCGGGTGGCGTTTGAACTCGGTCTGGCAGCCTTCTACGCGGTTCTGCACGGCGGAAACCGGCGGCCCGTTGATGATAACGACGTTGCCTTTCCCTTTCAGGCGGTCGGTGATGTATTTACAGGCCATTTCGCCGGCCTGGGTGTTGTCGGAGGTGATGGTGGCGTCAGCGCCTTCCGCTGCCACGTCAACGGCGACGACCACAATCCCCGCGTCTTTCGCCCGTTTTACCGCCGGGCCGATGCCTTTGGAATCTGCCGCGTTAAGAATGATCATGTCGACTTTAGCGGCAATAAAGTTGTCTATCTGCGACACCTGTTGACCGAGATCGTAGCCGCTGGACACCAGCGTCACTTTGACGTTATCCCCCGCCAGCTTGCGCGCTTCCAGTTCTGCACCTTTGGTTATCTGCACGAAGAACGGGTTGGCAAGATCGCCGACCGTTACGCCGATGGATTTCAGTTCTTTTGCCTGCACATACGGCGTCGCGGCAAGCAGTGCGCCAGCACAGAGCGCGGTCACTAATGGCTTCAA
The DNA here is from genome assembly GCF_005281195.1 of Citrobacter sp. wls613. Lineage (NCBI taxonomy): Bacteria > Pseudomonadati > Pseudomonadota > Gammaproteobacteria > Enterobacterales > Enterobacteriaceae > Citrobacter > Citrobacter sp. wls613. The sequence goes on along the minus strand of NZ_SZXN01000013.1, from coordinate 44,699 downwards.
ACGCATACTCGTTTCCTCACGTAGGGTATTGTTGTTATACGCCTGATGGCGCTGCGCTTATCAGGCCTACGAATATGTAGGCCAGTAAGCTTGTCTATGCACTTTGATGGTGTCGGGTACGGTATTTGTCGATGAGCACCGCTATGATGATCACCGCCCCTTTGATCACCAGTTGCCAGAAATAAGACACGCCCATTAGCGTCATGCCGTTATTGAGCGTAGCGATAATCAACGCCCCCACCAGCGTGCCGGTGATGGTGCCGATCCCGCCGACAAAACTGGTGCCGCCGAGGATCACCGCGGCGATGGCGTCCAGCTCATAGCCCATGCCCAAGTTGCCGTTGGCGCTGTACAGTCGCGAGGCGCTCATCACCCCGCCGAGGCCGGAAAGCAGCCCGCTCATGCCGTAGACGAACAGCAGCACCAGCCACACTTTGATACCGGTTAACCGTGCGGCCTGCATGTTGCCGCCCACCGCGTAAATATGAACGCCCAACGTGGTGCGACGCAGAATGAACCAGCACACCGCAATGACCGCCAACGCAATCACCACCAGCCACGGGATCGGCCCGAGGTAGTTGTTACCGATCCACTCGAAGCTGATATTGGAGTTGATAACCGTGGTGCCGTCCGCCAGCAGGTAAGCCGCGCCGCGCAGTGCGGTATAGGTGCCAAGGGTGACGATAAACGGTGGCAGTCCGGCAAAAGCGACCAGTGCGCCGTTAAACAGCCCCAGTGCCAGGCCAAGCATCAATGCCGCCGGAATCGACAACAGCGCCAGCTCCGGGATCAGCGACACGACCATCGCCGCCACCGCGGTGGTGCCGAGAATGGAACCGACGGAAAGGTCGATCCCACCGGTGAGAATGATGAAGGTCATCCCCGCTGCCAGCACGATGTTGATCGACGCCTGACGGGTGATGTTGAGCAGGTTACTTTCGGTAAAAAAGTTGGGTGCGATAAAGCCAAATACCGCCACAATCAGGATTAAAATGGGCAAGATACCGACCGTTTGCATCAGATCGCCCATCAACATTTTTTTCGCCGAGGCGGATTTGGCCACCGGCTGGGAAGGGGTTGGATTATTCATGGGACACCGCCTGATGATGGGAGTCGTTCACGCCGGTTGCCAGCGTCATAATATTTTCCTGAGTAATGCTTTGTCCGTTCAGCTCACCGGCAATACTGCCTTCGCGCATCACGTACACCCGGTCACTCATGCCGACCACTTCCGGCAGTTCGCTGGAGATCATTAAGATCGCCACACCTTTGCGCGCCATTTCGTTCATGATCCGGTATATCTCGCTTTTGGCGCCGACGTCCACGCCGCGCGTGGGTTCGTCGAGGATCAAAATGCGTGGGCCAATCGCGACCCAGCGCGAGATAAGTAATTTTTGCTGATTGCCGCCGGATAGTCCGCCCGCGCGGACCTGCGCGTGGGGTACGCGGATGTTGAGCAACTGAATGGCGTCATCGGAGATGGTCTGCGCTTTTTTGCGGTTGAGCATGCCCCAGTTGGCGTCACGCTCCAGCGTGGCCATGGTGATGTTTTCAGCCGCCGCCAGCTCTAAAAACAGCCCCTGTTCTTTGCGGTTCTCGGTCAGAAAGCCGATACCGTGATCGATGGCCTCACGCGGGGAGTGGATCACCACCGGCTCGCCGTCGACTTCAATCATGCCGCTGATGGCTTTGCGCACGCCAAATATCAGCTGCGCCAGCTCGGAGCGACCGGCGCCGACCAGCCCGGCCAGGCCGACAATCTCCCCGGAACGCACCAGTAAACTGCACGGCTGGACTTTGTTGCCATCGGTCAGGTGATGCACGTTCAGGCGCGCCTTGCCTAAAGGGATATCGCGTTCTTTGTTGAACAGATCGCTTAACGGGCGGCCGACCATCATACGCACCAGTTCAGAGGCGTTAAGCTTGTCGCGGGTCAGGCTGCCGACGTACTGCCCGTCGCGCAACACGCTGACGCGATCCGAAAGTTCATATACTTCCGCCATGCGGTGGCTGATGTAGATAATTGCCATCCCTTCATCACGCAGGCGCATGATCAGCTCAAACAGGCGGTGGGTTTCACGTGAAGAGAGGGCGGCGGTGGGTTCATCCATGACCAGGATGCGGCTGTTACGGTGCAGGGCGCGGGCGATTTCGACCTGCTGCTGCTCGGCGATGGTCAGCGTCATGACCCGATCGCTGGCCTTAAATTGTGCCCCGAGCCGGTCGATGACCTTTTGCGCCTGCATCACCATCTCTTTGCGCTGTACCAAACCACCGCACGACAGTTCGCTGCCAAGAAAGATATTTTCCGCTACCGTCAGATTTGGCGCGAGCTGCATCTCCTGATAAATCAGCGTGATGCCAGCGCTCAGCGCATCCTTGGGTCCGCGAATATGAAAGGGCTGACCGTCAATTAAGATCTCACCGCTGGTGGCGGTATAGGCCCCGGCGAGGATCTTCATCAGGGTACTTTTCCCGGCGCCGTTTTCACCCATCAGGGCGTGGATTTCGCCGGACCACACCGTTAAATCGACCCCTTTCAGCGCGTAAAATTTGCCGAATGCTTTGGCAATGTTGCGCATCTCCAGAACCGGTGTCTTGCTCATAACGGATCTCCTGCGGGGTGGCCGATATCAGCAGTCCATCACAGGAATGTAAATGCAAAATGTCAGAAGCCGTTCATATTTGTCATATTGCGATTTTTCTTCATGGAGCGTGATATGCCGCAACCCGGACGTCACTTTTTCGCCAGTGCGCGCGGGCGATTGCTGTTCTTCAATCTGCTGGTGGTGGCGGTCACGCTGATGGTCAGCGGGGTGGCGGTGCTGGGGTTTCAGCACGCCAGCCAGATCCAGGAACAGGTGCAACAGCAAACCGTTGATGACATGACCGGCAGCATGAATCTGGCGCGCGACACGGCGAACGTCGCGACGGCGGCGGTGCGGCTCTCACAGGTCGTGGGGGCGCTGGAATACAAAGGTGAAGCGGAACGGCTACAGGAGACCCAGCGCGCGCTCAAGCATTCGCTGGAACAGCTGGCCAGCGCCCCGCTGGCGCAGCAGGAACCGGGGCTGGTCGAACGCATTATCCAGCGCAGTAACGAACTGCAAAGCAGTGTGGAAGGCATGCTGCAGCGCGGGCAGTTGCGGCATCTGGAACGTAATGCTCTGCTCAGTTCGTTGTACCAGAATCAAAGTTATTTACGCCATCTGCAAAAACTCACCGGCGCGCAGGATGACGCGCTGCTGAGGCAGATGGACCGCCTGATCGTTGCCGCTATTGAAACGCCGACGCCGCGTTCGGTAATCAAACAGTTGGGCGGCGTGATGCCCGCGCTTGTTCTGCAAAACCCCAGCCAGTTGGTGAGTCGTATTCTTAGCGACTTCAACCTGGAACTGCATAAGCTGGAGCCGCTTTCGTCCGCGCTGGAACAGAGTGACCTGGCAATCAGCTGGTATATGTTCCATATCAAAGCGCTGGTGGCGATCCTCAACAGCGATATCAACCAGTATGTCTCACAGGTGGCGAGTATCTCCGAGCAGCGGGTGGCGCAAAGCCATCAGGAACTGCAGTCCGGCGTGCTGTTTATCATGATTTTTGCGCTGCTGGCGGTGGTGATCACCGGCTTTGCCGGCTGGTATATCTACCGCAACTTAGGCTCGAACCTGACGGCTATCTCGCGGGCGATGACCCGGCTGGCGCATGGCGAATCGGACGTCAGCGTGCCGGCCCTGCAGCGGCGCGATGAGCTGGGAGAGCTGGCGCGCGCCTTTAGCGTGTTTGCCCGCAATACGGCGTCGCTTGAACACACCACTCGGCTGCTGAAAGAAAAAACGACGCAGATGGAAATCGACCGCACCGAGCGTCAGGGGCTGGAAGAAGCGTTACTGCACAGCCAAAAGCTGAAGGCGGTGGGGCAGTTAACGGGTGGATTAGCGCATGATTTCAATAACCTGCTAGCGGTGATTATTGGCAGCCTGGATTTGGTCAGTCCGGACGCGCCCGATGCGCCGCGTATCAACCGGGCGCTAAAAGCCGCCGAGCGCGGGGCGCTGCTGACCCAGCGACTGCTGGCTTTTTCGCGCAAGCAATCGCTGCACCCACATGCGGTGGAGTTGAAAACGTTGCTGGAGAACCTGGGGGAGCTGATGCGCCATTCGCTACCGGCGACGCTGACGCTGGAGATTGAAGCGCAGTCACCCGCCTGGCCGGCGTGGATCGACGTCAGCCAGCTGGAAAACGCCATTATTAATCTGGTGATGAACGCCCGTGATGCGATGGACGGGCAGGCGGGTACGATTAAAATTCGCAGCTGGAATCAGCGGGTCACGCGCAGCGACGGACGCAAGCAGGACATGGTGATGCTGGAGGTGGCCGACCAGGGCTGTGGGATGTCGCAGGAGATCAAAGCGCAGGTCTTTGAACCGTTCTTCACCACCAAACAGACCGGCAGCGGCAGCGGACTGGGGCTGTCGATGGTGTACGGTTTTGTGCGTCAGTCTGGTGGTCGGGTGGAAATTGAGAGCGCGCCGGGGCAAGGGACCACGGTCCGGTTACAGCTTCCGCGCGCCATTGTGCCGGTGCAGCCTCAGGACATCCCTGTGGTGGAACATGCGGCGAACAGCGGTGAGAAACTGGTGTTGGTGCTCGAAGATGAGGCCGATGTGCGCCAGACGTTGTGTGAGCAGCTCCACCTGCTGGGTTATCTGACGCTGGAGGCCGCCAACGGCGAGCAGGCGATGCACTTGCTTGCCGCATCTTCAGAGATCGACATTCTGATCAGCGACCTCATGCTGCCCGGTGGATTAAGCGGCGTGGATGTGGTTAACCATGCGCTAAAGCATTACCCGCAGTTGAGTATCCTTCTGATCAGCGGTCAGGATTTGCGTCCGGCACACAACCCGGCCCTGCCGGAGGTGGCGCTACTGCGAAAACCGTTTACCCGCGGGGAGCTGGCGCAGGCGCTGCGTCATCCGCGCAATTGAGATTCCTCCGCTACTCGTGAGCAAGCGCTTTGATTACCGTGGGGCGAGTTTCTTTTTGAGGCTGGTTTATGACACGCTCCCCGACGATCTTTTTTTTCAGTTTGCTGATGCTGACCACCGTGTCGGCGCAGGCGGATATTATTGATGACGCCATCGGCAATATTCAACGCGCCGTCAGCGACGCCTATAAGCCTGATAATAATCGGGATTACGATGACTCGCGCGACGAAAGCTGGCAACGCCAGGTAAGCGACGATCGCCGCAGGCAATATGACGATCGTCGCCGCCAGTTTGAAGACCGCCGTCGGCAGCTGGATGACCGCCAGCGTCGGCTCGATCAGGAACGGCGTCAGCTGGAAGATGAAGAACGTAGAATGGAAGACGATTACGATCGTTAACGTAGTCTTTCGCTGGCAAGATTATAAACTTCACTACGCTCGCGTTTACCGACGGCAACGACAGCGATGACCAGGGTGTCGTCAATAACTTGATAAACAAGACGGAACCTTGAAGTGCGTAGTTGGATTTTATAGCAATCTTTTATTCCCCTGAGCTTCGCGGAGGGGACATGCGGATTTTCACCGCATTTCTTAAGTTCTTTGGCAAACTGCTGCTGAATGGTTTTATCCAATTTTTGCCATTCTTTCAGCGCATCTTCCCTGAACTTTACCGTATAACTCATAAATAGCTGTCCAGATCAACATCCACCAGTGGCTGTTGGTTCCGTTCATGGACTAATTTAACCAGTTGCTGATCGTCCAGCGCATCAAGCATTTTTTCGTAAAGCTCAGCGGGAACACAATAAAAGGCGGGCTGGTTACGGTTCAGGATTGCGACCGGAAACCCATCCCCTGCGCTAACAGTCGCCATCGGGTTCTTTTTTAGCTCACTCACGCTGGCGGTGGTGTCGCTTAAAATGATATGTGGCATAATCGCTCCTTAAGACCATTTAACTGGTCTTAATATAGGATGGGAAAGACCTGTTAACAAGTCTTATTATGAAGTGTCTCCGCTTGATCCAGCACAATCTCCATGCCGTCATACCCGGCTTCGATGCCTGTCGGTAGCGGATTATGCATTAGCCACTCGTCGAACTGATGGCTGATGTGGGTCAGAATCACCCGTGGGCAGCGGATAACGTCATTGAGCGCAATCACGGTATTTACATCGCAGTGGTTGCGCGGCGGTTGCGTGCGCGGGGCATGGCTACAGTCGATGATCATCGCCTGCGGCTGATTGTTGCCCAGAAACGTCAGCGTTTTGTCGGGCAGCCCGGCGGTATCAGAGAGCCACGCCACGCGGCTGTACGCGGTTTCCAGCAGATAGCCAAACGTCAGCTTTGAGTGGTTGAGCGGCAGCGGTGTCACCTGCAACCCCTGCAAATTAAACACCACAAACGGTTCGACGGTGTGGCTGAAGTCGAGAATGCCGGGATGCTTAAACAGATCGTCGCAGCCCTGTTCATCCGGCGGCCCATATACCGGGATCGTTTTCCCCACGCCCCAGCGCAGCGGAAACAGCCCCTGCACATGATCCATATGGTAGTGGGTGAGCAGAAACTGGCGGAAGCTGCCGGCGGGCCAGTCGTCCATCAGATGCGGGATCCCCGCGTCGAGCAGCGTCACGGCATGGTTGAATTTGACCACGCCGCTGCAGGGTCGGCGGCGATATTGCGATTGAATACGCGCCCGCTGGCAGGCGGGGCAGTCGCAGCCAAAAACCGGCACCAGTTGCGCGCCGCCGGTGCCGCTTAAAGTGATCGTTAAGCTCATTGTTGCTCCCCTGGTCATGTATAGCCGGATGGCGACGCAGGCGTCTTATCCGGCCTACGGGTCCGTGCGCTCTCAGGCATAAGAATGCTTACGTCCCATCAGTGTGAGCAATGTATTCACTGACTGTAGCAGACTACCGTCATTGTTTAGCGTATGGCAGTCCTCTGGCGCATAGCGGGCCGCACGTTCAAGACGGGCGACAATCTCCGTTTCATTTTCTCGCCCGCGCGCCAGTAAGCGCTGGCGCAACACGTCTTGTGATACCTGCAAACAGACCGGCAGCAGCGCCGCGCCGTAGCGTGATTTTGCCTGTGGCAGATGGGCGCGGGAGCCGTTTACCACCACATCAAACCCGGCGTGTAGCCAGAGGTCAATCTCCACGCCGACGCCGTAGTACAAGCCGTTGGCATGCCAGCTCAGCGCCAGCAGGTTCTGTCCGGCGCGGGTAAAAAACTCCTGTTCGCTCAGCGCAATATGGTTTTCATTCCCGGCGTTGGCGGCCCGGGTAATGTAACGATGCGCCACCAGCAGTTGCGCCTGTTCCTGCTGGCGGAGTTCGGCCAGCAGGCTGTCCTTACCGGAGCCGGACGGCCCCATCAGCCAGATTAGTTTTCCCATAGTCAGAACACCCTTTTTCCCTGCCGCCAGACGTGGTCGATATGCACGTGATCGCCTTTGCGGTGCGCCAGCACCAGATCCGCGCGTTTACCTTCAGCGATAACACCGCGATCGTCGAGATTCAGCGCCCGCGCCGGATTACGGGTCACCAGATGAATCGCCTGCGCCAGCGTGAAACGGTTGGCATCGTCGTCCGCTACACGAAACGCTGCGTCGAGCAGGCTGGCGGGGTAGTAATCAGAGGAGAGAATATCCAACAGCCCCAGTTCAGCCAGCTTATGCGCCGCGACGTTGCCGGAGTGCGAGCCGCCGCGCACGATATTAGGTGCGCCCATCAGCACGTTCATGCCGTGCTGGCGTGAAGCCTCTGCGGCTGCAAAGGTGGTGGGAAACTCGGCGATCACGCTGCCAAGTTGATGTGATTCGAGAACATGGCCATGGGTAGCGTCGTCGTGGCTTGCCAGCGCAATATGGCGTTCGCGACAAATCTGCGCGATGGCGGTCCGGTTGGGCTGCGACCAGCGCGCCGCGAGGGCTAACTGCTCCTCTTCATAGCGGGCCATCTGCTCATCGGTAAGTGAATACTTGCCCTGATAATATTCCCGGTATTTTTCGCGGTTGGCGAACTGGCGCTGGCCCGGCGAGTGATCCATCAGTGAAACCAGCGTCACCGGTTCGCGCCCGACCAGTTTTTCAAACAGCGGTAGGGTGGTGTGGTGCGGCAGTTCGCAACGCAGATGCAGACGATGCTCGGCGCGGTTGACCCCGCGCTTCTGCGTTTCTTCCACCGCATTGATCATCTTTTCCAGATTTTCCAGGCGATCGCCGCCGTCGCGAACATCGCCAATCGCCACTGCATCCAGCACGGTGGTGATGCCGCTGGCGACCATCAGCGCGTCATGGCTGCTCATCGCCGAATGCGCGGGCCAATCCACCTTCGGGCGCGGGGTGAAGAATTTGTCGAGATTATCGGTGTGCAGTTCGATAAGCCCCGGCAGCAGCCAGCCACCTTCACCGTCCAGCGCCTCGGGCAGACGGCTCTGGCTTTCGGTAAAGGCGCGAATCACGCCGCCCTCCATTTCCAGCGATCCCTGTACCACTTCGTCTTCCAGCACCAGCTTTACGTTATTGATAATCATGCTGTGTTTCCCATCAGGTGCAAACGGTCCGCCACGCGGTCGCGAACGGTTTGATCGTGAAAAATACCGACAATTGCCGCGCCGCGCGCTTTGGCTTCTTCTATCAGTGCCACTACGGCGGCGCTGTTTTTGGCATCCAGCGACGCGGTGGGCTCATCGAGCAGTAAAATCGGGTAATCGACGATAAACCCGCGCGCAATGTTGACGCGCTGCTGCTCGCCGCCGGAAAAGGTCGATGGGGCGAGATGCCACAGCGTTTCCGGGACGTTCAGACGTTCCAGCAGGCGCGCCGCTTTGGCCGCACACACGTCGCGGGAGACGCCCAGATCCAGCAGCGGTTGCATCACCACGTCCAGCGCCGAGACCCTGGGGATCACGCGCAGGAACTGGCTGACCCAGCCGATGGTGGAACGGCGCACTTCCAGCACTTTCCGCGCCGGAGCCTGCACCAGATCCACCCACTCGTCGCCGTGCTGAATATGAATATGGCCGGTGTCCGGCAGATAGTTGGCGTACAGCGAACGCAGCAGCGTTGATTTCCCACTGCCCGAGTGACCGTGCAACACCACGCACTCACCGCTTTTTACGTCCAGAGTGGCGTTGTGCAACACCGGCAGGCGTACGCCGTTTTGCTGGTGCAGTACAAAGGTTTTACTGACATTTTCTACGCGGATCATTTGAGCCTCATGGTTCTTATTGCCGGATGGCGCTGCGCTTATCCGGCCTACAAAAAACGCACCTGTAGGCCGGATAAGGCGTAAGCCGCCATCCGGCACAACAAAAAATCAGTTCTGCAACACCGACGACACCAGCAGTTGGGTGTACGGATGATGCGGATCGTCGAGCACGCGGTCGGTTAATCCACTTTCCACCACCTGACCCTGTTTCATCACCAGTAAACGGTCTGCCAGCAGGCGCGCCACGCCCAAATCATGGGTGACAATCACCACGGCCAGATCCAGTTCCACCACCAGGCCGCGCAGCAGGTCCAGCAGTTTGGCCTGTACCGAGACGTCCAGCCCACCGGTGGGTTCATCCATAAATACCAGCCTGGGATGGGTGACGAGGTTGCGGGCAATCTGTAAACGTTGCTGCATGCCGCCGGAGAAGGTGGTGGGCAGATCGTCGATGCGCGAGGCGGGAATTTCGACGTCGGTCAGCCAGCGCTGCGCGGTAGCGCGGATGTCGCCATAGTGGCGTGCGCCGGTGGCCATCAGGCGTTCGCCGATATTACCGCCCGCCGAAACCTGACGGCGCAGGCCGTCCATCGGGTGCTGATGTACTACGCCCCATTCGGTGCGCAGCAGGCGGCGACGGTCGGCTTCGCTCATGCCGTACAGCGAACGGTTCTGATACACAATTTCGCCAGACTGCGGCGTCAGGCGCGAGGAAATCGACTTCAGCAGGGTTGTTTTGCCGGAACCGGACTCGCCCACAATGCCCAGCACTTCGCCAGGCCACAGGTCAAAAGAGACATCGCTGAAGCCTTTGCCCGGCGCGTAGAGATGGGTCAGGTTATTGACGGAAAGCAGCGGTTGCGTCATTGGCTAAGGGCCTCGCTCTGTTGGCGGCAGTAGTCGGTGTCGGAGCAGACAAACATCCGTTTGCCGCTGTCGTCGAGCACCACTTCGTCGAGATAGCTGTGGGTGGAACCGCAGATGGCGCAGGGTTCATCCCAGCTCTGCACGGTAAACGGGTGATCGTCGAAATCGAGGCTCTCGACTCGGGTATACGGCGGTACGGCGTAGATGCGTTTTTCACGCCCGGCCCCGAACAGCTGCAGCGCGGGCATCCTGTCCATTTTCGGGTTGTCGAATTTTGGGATGGGTGACGGATCCATCACGTAGCGCCCGTTGACCTTGACCGGATAGGCGTAGGTGGTGGCGATATGGCCGAAGCGGGCGATATCCTCATACAGCTTCACCTGCATCACGCCGTACTCTTCCAGCGCGTGCATGGTGCGGGTTTCCGTCTCGCGTGGCTCGATAAAGCGCAGCGGTTCGGGGATCGGCACCTGGAAAATAATAATCTGATCTTCCGTGAGCGGCGTTTCCGGGATGCGGTGACGGGTCTGAATAAGCGTCGCGTCGCAGGTCGCGTCGGTGGTGTTTACCCCGGTTACGTGCCTGAAGAAGTTGCGAATGGACACCGCGTTGGTGGTGTCATCCGCGCCCTGGTCGATGACCTTCAGCACGTCAGCTTCACCTATCACGCTGGCGGTAAGCTGAATACCGCCGGTGCCCCAGCCGTAGGGCATGGGCATTTCACGCCCGCCGAACGGCACCTGATACCCCGGAATGGCGACCGCTTTCAGCAGTGCCCGGCGGATCATGCGTTTCGTTTGTTCATCGAGATAAGCAAAATTGTAGCCGGAAAGATTAGCGGTCACGGACGGCCTCCTGTTGCAGGCGTTTGAGCAGTTCCAGCTCGGCCTGGAAATCGACGTAGTGGGGGAGTTTGAGGTGGGAAACAAAACCCGCCGCCTCGACGTTATCCGCATGCGCCAGCACGAACTCTTCGTCCTGCGCCGGTCCCGTGACCGTTTCATCGTAGTCGGGTGCCTGTAGGGCGCGGTCTACCAGCGCCATTGCCATCGCTTTGCGTTCGCTCATGCCGAACACCAGCCCGTAGCCGCGGGTAAAATGGGGAGAGTCATTTTCTGGCGCGACAAAGCCGTTCACCATTTCGCATTCGGTCATCAGCAGTTCGCCGACGTTTACCGCAAATCCCAGCTCTTCCGGTACTATTTCCAGCGCCACATAGCCGCTGCGGATCTCGGCGGCAAACGGGTGATTGCGCCCGTAGCCGCGCTGGGTGGAGTAAGCCAGCGCCAGCAGATACCCTTCGTCGCCGCGCATTAGCTGTTGCAGGCGCGAGGCGCGCGAGCAGGGGTACACCGGCGGCGTGCGGGTGATGTCATCGGGCTGAGCGCCGTCGTCCTCTTCGTGCTTCGCCAGCCCCTGATTTTCCAGCAGGGAGAAGACGTGCGGGGCGGCGTCCTG
>NZ_SZXN01000013.1:4789-33142 GCF_005281195.1 Citrobacter sp. wls613 | reverse complement strand
ACTCTCCGCGGCGCGCAGCGGCGGCGTCTCGCCGTTGGCCAGCAGAGTGAAATCAAGCAGGCGGTGGGTATAGTCGTAAGTTGAACCCAGCAACTGCCCGCCGGGAATATCCTTGTAGACGGCGGAAATACGCCGTTCCAGGCGCATCTCTGCGCTGTTGACCGGCTCGCTCACCGCCAGTTTTGCCAGCGTCGTGCGGTAAGCGCGTAGCAAAAAGATGGCTTCAATGTTGTCGCCGCTGGCCTGCTTGAGCGCCAGTGCCGCCAGTTCACGGTCGGCGATACCGCCTTCAGTCATGACCCGGTCAACGGCGAGGTTCATCTGCTGTTCGATTTGCGCCACGCTCAGTTCGGCAATGTGCGCATCGCCCCGGCGTCGGTTCTCCTGCAGCGCGTGGGCGTTGGCTATTGCCTTCTCGCCCCCTTTGACGGCAACGTACATCAGCACACCTCCACGTGGGTGGTTCGCGGAATAGCCAGCAGCCGTTCGCCGCAGGTGAGGATCAGATCAATCCCCAGCGGGAACGGATGCGGGCGCTCGGTCAGTTCATGAATCAGGCATTCCGGTAATTGCGGGGCGATCATCCGTTCTTCGGCGATACCGGCCCCGGTCAGGCGCAGCATGCGTCCGCCGCTTAAGCCCGCGATCTGTACAATCAGGGTCGCGCTGGTCTCTGGTGCTACGGCGGAACCGGAAGAGAGGGCGTTGAGCTGTTCGCTGCTAATACGATTGTCGGCGATGGCAAAGGCTGCCTGCTGCGGTTGTTCTACCAGTGGGGCATTGGTGTGAAAACGCAGGTTCTGTCGGGCAATATCGTTATCCATGGCTGGAGCCAGCCACACCGGGGTGTCACCGTCGACCAGGGTCAGCAGCACGCTGGTGGTCGCCAGACCCAGCGGCTGCCAGCCGTGTTTCAGCTGATGCAGGGCGACAATCACCCCCGGTTCGCTCATGGCCTTCAGCAGGCGACGAAAGCACTGCTGCGCATCCTGGACGGGTAAATTAAAGGCGCTCTGTAGTGCCGTAGATCGTGTCATGCGTTATCTCCGCGTACCAGTGTGAAGAAGTCGACCCGGCTGGCGTTGACTTCGGCACGGCGAGCGTTAATTAGCGCATCGCGTTCCGCTTCCAGCGGGGTAATTAAGGTTTCCATTACGCTCTGGAAATACGTCTGTTCCTGCAGCAGTGCGTCAATCACTGCGCACTGCTCGGCGTGGGGTTTGTTGCGTCCCAGCAGGTAGCTATAACCCAGCGTGCCGCTCTTCAGGCGTACGACGGCGCGCGTTATCGTGGTATCACCGGCAAAAAAACGGTTGCCGGTGCCGCCCATGCGGGCCTGGATCTGCATCAGCCCGCTTTCCGGTGCGCGGATAAGTTCATATTCTGGTGTCAGTTTCAGCGCGTTGACGCGCGCATTCAGGTCTTCAGCGTTGCTGTAAGCCAGCGCGCGCATCCAGCGCTGGCGGGTGGCGGTATCAAGGTGCATTCAGTGCTCCATGGTGAATTCGATCATGTCGGCGCGGGTCAGGCTGACGGAGTATTCCGTCGCGTGTTCTTCGCCTTCACGGTGGTTCAGGGTGCGCACGCACAGCAGCGGCGCCATGTTGGGGATTTCCAGTACCTTGCTCTCTTTGGCCTGCGCGCGGCGGGCGCTGATGCGTGTTTGCGTGCGCAGTAACATCAGACCCAACTGCTCGCGCAGGTAGTCGTGCAGTGAGCCGTGGTTAAAGCCCTGCAACAGCGGCCAGAGGGTGAGGTCGGAAAAATAGTGGTCGATAAGACAGAGCGCGATGCCGTTCACCCGGCGCAGGGTGCGCAAATGGATGACGTTGTCGCCCTCGGTGACGCTGAGCGCGTCGGCAATATGGCTCGAGGCCGGGCGCAGCACCGCCAGCAACTTCTCGCTGGTGGGATGGCTGCCCTGGTCCAGCAGGTTCTGACTGAAGCGCGCCTGGGCATTCAGCGGGTAATCGAACGGGCGCATCAGCACCAGCACGCCGACGCCCTGACGACGCTGCACCCAGCCGCGTTCGACCAACTGGTCAATGGCGCGGCGCAACGTGTGGCGGTTGACCGCGTAGCGGGCGGCAAGCTGATGCTCGGCCGGAAGGTAGTCACCGCAGCGATAATGTTGACGAAGCTCCTGCTCAAGTCTGGCGGCAATTTCCTGATAACGCGTCGGATAACTGGTCGGATGTGTAGACAAGTGCATAGCAATCAATGCCTCGCTGATTAGATGAAGTGCTTACGCAAACGCTGAGAGAGGAAATCCAGCAGGCTGACGGTGACGATGATTAACACCATCAGGGCGCAGGTTTGCTGGAACTGAAAGCCGCGAATCGCCTCCCATAACGTCACGCCGATGCCGCCTGCGCCAACCATGCCGACCACCGTGGCGGAGCGGACGTTGGACTCAAAGCGGTACAGCGAGTAGGAGATGAGCAGCGGCATGACCTGCGGTAGAACGCCGTAGAGGATCTCTTCAATTTTGTTGGCACCCGTGGCGCGAATGCCTTCGACCGGACCCGGCTCAATGGCTTCTACCGCCTCGGAAAGTAGTTTGGAGAGCACCCCGGTGGTGTGGATAAACAGCGCCATCACCCCGGCGAACGGCCCGAGACCGACCGCAACCACAAACAGCATGGCGAAGACCATTTCGTTGATGGCGCGGCAGGCGTCCATCAGGCGACGCATTGGCTGGTAAATCCACCACGGCACCAGGTTGTCGGCGCACATCAGGCCGAAAGGAATCGACAGCACCACGGCGAGGGCGGTCCCCCAGACGGCGATTTGCAGGGTGATGGCCATTTCGCTGAGATAGTCCTGCCACTGGCTGAAGTCCGGCGGGAAGAAGTCAGCGGCGAAGGTCGCCATATTGCCGGAATCCTCGATCAGCGTGAGTGGAGCCATTTCGGCCCCTTTCCACGAGACGACCAGCACGGCGAGAAGAATGGCCCAGCTCAGCAGCGAGAACCAGCTACGCTTGGGCGGGGCGACGGTGATGGTTTGCATATTTGGCTCCGTTGGAACAGGTGTTTGCACCGCCATCCGGCATTTACGCGATTGCCTGATGGCGCTGCGCTTATCAGGCCTACAAATCACTGCACCGCTTTATTTACGCTGGTCATGGCACTCAGCGCGGCGGTCAGGCGGTCGAGATCATCCAGTTGTGCTTTAATCACCGAGGTTTTGCTGGTTTTCTCTTCCGCGTTCAGGCCCTTGTTGTCCTTCACGCCCTGCATCTCTTTAAACAGCGCCAGCTGGCGAATCGGTACCAGTTGCAGATCGCTGGAGGCACGGAACGGCGCCCAGCCCAGGCGTTCCAACGTGGCTTTCTCTTCCGGCGTTTTGCCATAGCTCATGAAGAAGTCGTACACCTTGTCCTTGGTGGTTTCGGAGAGGTTTTTGCGCCAGACGATCGGATCGCCTGGGATCAGCGGCGATTTCCAGATCACCTTCAGCGCTTTCAATTTTTCTGGTGCAGAGGTTTTTAACTTGTCGAGGTTTTCGGTGTTGTTGGTGGCAACATCCACCTGCTTGTTGGCGACGGCCAGGGCGTTAGTTTCATGCCCGGCGTTAACGGTGCGCTTGAAGTCGCTGGCAGCAATGTTGTTTTTCGCGAAGACGTAGTAACCAGGGACGAGGTAGCCCGAGGTGGAGTTTGGATCGCCGTTGCCGAAGGTTAGATCCTTACGTTTGGCGATCAGATCGTTCAGATTGTTGATCGGACTGTCTTTATTGACGATCAATACGCTCCAGTAACCCGGCGATCCGTCTGCCGCGACGGTCTGGGCGAAGACCTGTCCATTGGCGCGATCCACCGCTTCCATCGCCGAGAGGTTGCCGTACCAGGCGATATCGACTTTGTTAAAGCGCATGCCCTGGATGATCCCGGCGTAGTCCGGGGCGAAGAAGGCATTCACTTTTACGCCCAGCGATTTTTCCATGTCCTTCAGGAACGGTTCCCACTGTGGCTTCAGGTTTTGCTGTGATTCGGTCGAAATAATGCCAAAGTTCAGCGCTTTTTCCTGTTCTTCGGCATATGCCGGGCTTAAGAAGGTGCTGAGACTAAACATGCTGGTGAAGGCCAGCGCGGCAACTGTCTTATAACTCATTTCCATTCCTCATTGTGGGGATGTCAGGCAGCCTGTGCGTTCTGGTCGACGCGGTTCATGCTGCGGTAGAGATGGTCAAAACGATCGTTATCAAACTGTTGGCTGCTGCCGTCGTAGAAGACGTGTCCCTGGCGCAGCGCAACAATGCGTTCGCAGTAGCGCAGGGCGTAATCCACCTGATGCAGCGTGACCACGACGGTGATGCCGTCGGTCTGGTTAATGTCGCGCAGGGTGTCCATCACGATGCGTGCAGATTCCGGGTCCAGCGAGGCAATCGGCTCATCGGCGAGGATCACTTTTGCCTGTTGCATCAGGGCGCGGGCGATGGCGACGCGCTGCTGCTGTCCGCCGGAGAGCGTAGAAACGCGCTGGTAGGCAAAGTGCGCCATGCCAACGCGGGTCAGCGCCTGTAACGCCCGTTGCTTCTGCTGTGGCGTAAACCAGCTAAAACAGGTGCGCCAGAACGGCGTGCTGCCGAGCGCGCCAATCAGCACGTTCTCCAGCACGGTGAGACGGTTCACCAGATTGAACTGTTGGAAGATATAGCCCGTATGGGCACGGCTTTTGCGGATGTCACGCGCCAGTCGGCCTTCACGTTGTACCGTGCGGCCTAATAGCTCGACATGGCTACCTGGCGATTTATCACCGGTAATCAACCCGCTTAAATGACGTAAAAGGGTGGATTTGCCGGAACCTGATGGCCCAAGCAGAGCCACCATCTCACCGGAATGGATAGTCAGATCAACCGCATTCAGCGCCTGATGATGATTGAATGATTTGGAGAGTTTCTCGACGCGAATAACCGTTTGCATGATGCGGCCTCCCTAAAAAAGTGGCCCCATCGTGGCGGATTAATGTGACATTTTCGTTAAGGGATGGTTACTCGAAGATGAAGAATTGAGCGATATTTGATGACAGTACGGGAGGACAAGCCTCCCGTAGGATTACTCCGTGGGGGGCTGCTGCTGTTTGACGACGTTGATCATCCACGGCACACCGTACTGGTCGGTGACTTTACCGAAACCGTGCGCCCAGAATGTTTCCTGCCAGTCCATTTCGATTTGACCTGTTGCTGCCAGGTTGTCAAACCAGCGCTTCCCTTCGTTGACATCCTGCGTGTCGAGGACCAGCGTGAATCCGGAGTAATGGGCTTTTCCCGTCGCGACGCCGTCGCTCATCATGATGTCGCTGCCCGCAACACGCAGGTTGGCGTGGGCGATGGCGGTATCGGGGAATTTCATTCCAGAAGGGCAACCCTCTTCACTGTCCTGCGCCGACTGGGGCATTTCACCGAAGTTGATTTTGT
Organism: Citrobacter sp. wls613; assembly: GCF_005281195.1. Lineage (NCBI taxonomy): Bacteria > Pseudomonadati > Pseudomonadota > Gammaproteobacteria > Enterobacterales > Enterobacteriaceae > Citrobacter > Citrobacter sp. wls613. Next base: position 27,721 of record NZ_SZXN01000013.1, on the reverse strand, counting down.
AGAGCAGTTCTGCGCCCAGCGTCTGTTGGTAGTACGCAATGGCGTCAGCGCAGTTGCCTGCAAAAGAGATGTAGGGACTTAACGACATGATCTTTACCTCAGGTAAAAGAAGCCCGTTAAGTGTAGTTAGCGTAGGCCTGGTAAGCGAAGCGCCACCGGGCAATAAAAGCCGGATGGCGACTAACGCCTTATCCGGCCAACAAAATTAGTTCTTTTTCACAAACTCGGATTTCAGTTTCATCGGTCCGAATCCATCAATCTTGCAATCGATGTTGTGGTCGCCTTCCACCAGGCGGATGTTTTTCACTTTGGTACCGATCTTCAGCATGGAAGAGCTACCTTTGACCTTCAGATCTTTCACGACGGTTACGCTGTCGCCGTCGGCCAGCAGGTTACCGTTAGCGTCTTTCACGATCAGTTCGTCGCTGTCATGCGCGGGTTCAGCATCGTTCCATTCGTGAGCGCATTCCGGGCAGATGAACATGCCGTTATCTTCGTAGGTGTATTCGGAGTTGCATTGTGGGCAGTGTGGTAATGACATGTGGATTTCCTCAAAAGTCAGCAGGGGCAAAAGCGCCCAAAAAATGGCAGATTGCCGAAAAAGGCCGCAATTATACATAAAATCCCTGCGGTTGTCGGGACTACTGTCTGATTAAGCGCTGAGGCACGGCGCAGATAAAGGTCTCAATACCTGTACTTTCCACTACTTGCACGTTTGGCGGAATATTTTTTAAGGGAAATTGCTCCGCTTTGTTATTTAAGTTAAGGTGAGGCGAACCACCTGATATTCATTGATAACATGGCTCTCAGAATGGCTTAGTTATTGTAAGTGGATATCGCATCCCCCTTAATTTAGGTAGGGGAATTAAACTGGCATTTTTCAAAACTGAACTACTCTGTTTATCTTTCTTACTTATTACAGTAAGGGAGAGGCATCGGGCCAGCGGTTATAAAACAAATTTAATTTAATAATATCAATTAGTTATTTTGATTTTAATTATTTCCACACGTAATGATAAAAGCCGAAAATTCATAAATAAAAAGATTTGGCTGAATAAAAGTAAGATTATTTGCGTTAAGGAAAAATTTTCCATGTACACACAGACAATATATGAATTAAGTCAGGAAGCTGAACGCTTGCTGATGCTCTCTCTTGACCATCTCAGGCAGTTGAAAAAATTGCCGACGACGTCGTTGGATGATGTCGCGTTGAAAAAAGGTGAGCATAGCGGGCACGTACAGCCCCTGCATTTCACTGCGCGTGGCATGGATGTCCAGCAAGCAACGCTCAATAATGAGCTACGGAAGGTCACGCGTCTGGAAATGGTACTGGCCATTGTCGGCACGATGAAAGCGGGAAAGTCGACGACGATTAATGCGATTGTGGGGACGGAAGTGTTACCCAATCGTAATCGTCCGATGACGGCCCTGCCGACGCTGATCCGCCATACGCCAGGCCAGAAAGATCCGGTGTTGTATTTTTCTCATGTCGCGCCGATTGATGCCTTAATGAAAACCTTGCAGCAGCGTGTGCGCGAGTGCGATCGCCAGTCTCTTAGCCATGAGCTGGAAATTGATAAAGATATGAATACGCTGCTGCTGCGTATTGAAAACGGTGTGGCGTTCGAGCGCACCTATTTAGGTGCCGAACCTATTTTCCAGTGCCTCAAGAGCCTGAACGATCTGGTGCGTCTGTCAAAAGCGCTGGAGGTTGATTTTCCTTTTTCTGCGTACGCCGCCATTGAGCATATTCCGGTGATTGAGGTTGAGTTTGTGCATTTGGCCGGGCAGGCAAATTATCCGGGGCAGTTAACCCTGCTGGATACGCCGGGGCCGAATGAAGCCGGACAGCCGCACTTACAAAAGATGCTGAAGGAACAGCTGGCGCGGGCGTCTGCGGTACTGGCGGTGATGGACTATACCCAACTGAAGTCGATTTCGGATGAGGAAGTGCGCCAGGCGATCACCGCGGTGGGTAAATCGGTACCGCTGTATGCCCTGGTCAATAAATTCGATCAAAAAGACCGTAATAGCGATGATGAAGAGCAGGTGCGGGCGCTGATTTCTGGCACGTTGATGAAGGGCGGTATTACGCCTGAGCGTATTTATCCGGTGTCTTCCATGTGGGGGTATCTGGCGAACCGCGCACGTCATGAACTGATGACTCACGGGCGGCTGCCGGATCACCAGCAACAACGTTGGGTACAGGATTTTGCCGAAGCGGCGCTGGGTCGGCGTTGGCGTACCGCCGATCTGGATGATACCGAGCATATTCGGCATGCTGCCGATTTACTGTGGCAAGACTCGCTGTTTGAGCAGCCGATTCAGAATGTTATTTATGCCGCCTACGCGAATGCCTCGCTCTATGCGCTCCGCTCCGCGTCCCATAAGCTGTTGAACTATGCGCAAAGCGCACACGAATACCTTGAGTTTCGCTATCACGGATTAACGGTCGCGTGTGACAAGCTGCAGCTGAACATCGACCATATTGAAGAGGATATGCAGCAGATCCAGGTGGGTCAGGAGCAGGTCAGCGATGAGGTTAAACACGAAGTTGATTTGGCACTGGAGGCGACCACCGCGTTTCTCAATCAGCAGCAGGCTGAGATCCTGGGCAGTATCGATAGGCTGTTTGAAAAAGAAAGCGTGCTGAGGATGTCACGACACGGTATGGGGGCGGGCGTTGCGGCGGCGGAAATGGCCGGAGAAGTGCTGGTGCTGCATGATGAAGGGCAAGCGAAAATTGTGTTAGATAAAATTCGTTCCGCCTGTGAAGTCGTCCTGCTGGCGGCACAGGAGAGTATCAGCCGCGATTTAGCCCTGCGCTTTGAGCAACTTGAGTCGACGTTGTCGCGGGCGTTAAATGACGCCATACGACCCATTGAGCAGCGGGTGAAAGAGGAGTTGAGCCATGCCGGATTCCGTGCCCGGATCCGCTTTCCGGCGTTTCATTCGGCGATGTTTAACTTCAATACCCGCCAGTTGTTTAACGAAGCGATTGAGCAGGATACGCCGTTGGATGAAGGCACATCCTCCGCAGGCGGAGTGCGGGATACGTTCTCACGTTGGCTGAATCAGCCGAACTGGGGATGGAATGATGATGTCGCCGCAAAAACGCGGTACCTGATTGATATCAACGCACTGCACAACAGCCTTGGGCAGTACGTTACGCTGTTTTGCCAACAAATTCGTAAAGCTTTAGTGGCGCAGGTCGATATTTCTGTTACGGCTGGCATGGCGACGTTTTTTGCCGATTTTTCGCTGTGTCTGACGCAATTGCAGGCGAGCCTGCGTGAGAGTCTGATCCTGCGTCAGCAAAATGAATCTGCTGTGAGCGCATTGAGTGAACAACTGCAGCACCGTATTACGATTGCGTCATGGATTTATGAAGACTCCCGCTTGCTACGTGATGATATCCATACCCTTTTTGCAGCTGAGCATACATGACTAACGTGTTACTGGAAGGCCCCGGGCGGGCGCTGGAGTGCGTCTACCCAAAGTTTATGGTCGATCTGGTTCAGGGAGATGAAACCAAACGTTCCGGCGGTTTTCTGCAACAGCAGCAGCGTCTGCGCGCGCGCCTGACGCAGGAAGTGTTATCCCAGACACAGCTGCGGGCGTGGGTTCTGGCGGGCGTCTCCAGCGAGCATCTGATGATGCGCCTGAAGCTGGTGGAAAAACTGGCGAGCATGATTGACCCCGGTCATCTGGCGCTGGTGCGTATTACCGAAGGATTGGCGTTCCTGCAAGAGACGGAACGTCCGCGCGGGCAATCCACGCCCGGCATTATGCAGCAGATCAATACGCTCTCCAGCTGGTTTAGCCAACGCAGTGCTTATAAAGAGAAGGCGCTGACGCAGCGCGGGCTGACCGTTCAGGCGGGTGAACACAGCGAACAAATTTTTACCCGTTGGCGGGCAGGGGCGTATGACGGCTGGTCGCTGCCGGGGCGTTGTTTTGTCGCGCTGGAAGAGCTGCGCTGGGGCGCGTTTGGTGATGCTTGTCGGCTGGGCAATGCCGATGTGGTGGCGATGCTCAAAGATAATCTACGCACTATGGCGACCCAGGCGCTGGCGCACAGTGTGAATGCCGCACCCACCACGCGTCATTATTATCATCAATGGCTCAGTTCACCTACCGCAGGGGGATCACGCGAGCATAACGATATGCTGAGTTGGTTGGGCGACTGGTGTGATATGGAGCAGCATCCGGTGAGCGGGTCGGTGACGCAGCGTTGGCAAAATGTGGCGCTGGGGATGCCGCGACTGTGTTCGGCGAAGCGACTGGTGAATGCGATGGTTGAGGAGATTTTTGCACCGTCCCCTCGCAGAGGCTGAGAAGGGACGGTGAGTACGCAGCGGACTTAGTGGTGTAACGAGTCTGCCGGCGCGGTTGTCGATTCTGTGACGACCGGTGTTTTGTTAAAACGTTTGGCGTACAGGGCGGTGATAATCGGGACCAGAATCGCCGTGACAATCACGCTGGCGGCAACCAACGCGGTAGCGGAGGCGGCAACCGGTTCAAATGCCGGGTTAATCTGGGCGATAATGACCGGGTTTGCTACCGCAGCACCGGCTGCAGAAGAAGCCGCCACGCCCGCCGTACCGTTCCCGCCACCAATCACACGGTCAGCAATAATCAGCGGGATACCGGTAATCACGATGACCGCGACACCCAGCAGGATACCCAGCAGACCGGTATCAACGATAACGCTCAGGTTAATGGTGTTCCCCAGTGCGAAACCGAAGAACGGAATCAGTACCGGCGTCGCTTTGCTGAAGAAAGTACGCAGGTCGTGATCCAGGTTACCCAACGTAAAACCAATCAGGAATGGTAATACGGCGCCAACGAAATGGTGTGGCTCAAAGGAGGCGAGACCTGCAGAACCCAGAATGACCATGGTCATCAGCGGGCCGGATTCCAGAGACATCAGGACAAATGCGCCGGACTCTTCTTTAGTACCGTACTGGTTCATCAGGCTGGCGTACAGACCGCCGTTGGTCATGTCCATTGCAGAGACAATTGCCAGGACGGAAAGACCCGCAAAGAATCCTGTTTGAATACCGGTATCAGGAATGAATGATGCGGCGATCATTGCCACTGCCCAGGCCACGGCGATTTTGGTTAATACCAGCGTACCGGACTTGCGTAATACCGTGCCGGTTGCCCGTAAATCAATAGAAGCACCAATACAAAAGAACCACACGGCCAGAATGGGAACGGTGCCGCTAATCATCCCTTTAGTAAATGAACCGAAATACGCACCGGTATCGGGAGCTAACGTATTTAACACCGCACCTAATAACAGAGGAATCAACATCATTCCGCCGGGGATGCGTTCAATCGTGGCCTTAATTTTCATAAACGTCCTCATATCTTATCGCCGATGATAAATGCGCAATAAAACAAAATATTATTTAAATTCAACAAGTTATTCGAAAGTCTTAACAAAGAAAAAAAAGCTATCTCTTTGTTTTTTAAAATCTAACGCGGCATACGTTGAGCATGTCATTGCCCCCAGGGATAGTGCGTCTGGAATTAGTGTGCATTCATAAGAACGATGATTCAATCAAAATAAAACAGCGTTTTAGTTATCTTCATCACATATTTCACGCAAAAATTCCTAAAGCTTCCGATTATTAAAAAACCTGTGAATAAGTTGTAACGGGATTAGGTGTTTTTTTGCCTGGCAGGGTAATAATGACGTTCGTGATTGTTGATGCTGAAAAGCGATTTTTACTTGTAGTAAATAGGGAATTAATCGCAACCCTGGTGTGTAAAAAAGTTGACTAAGAATGACCTTATTTACGCAGGTTGACGAAATGAAATACTATGTGTGAAGTTGATCACAGATTTAAACACTGTTAGGGTAAAGAGGTCATTAACCGCCCAATCAGGCGTCAACAGGTTCGGTTGTACTGCGCATTGCCGTTCAGTGTAAGTAAACCTGCTACGCTTGTTACAGGGATTGCGCCTGTGCATTCCCCGCTCGGCGATGACCTTAGCGCATGCTGCGTTGGGAGAGTCTCGTGCGCGACAGGGCTAAGTCTATGAGGACTGGTATGCTAAAAAGGAAAAAAATAAAACCCATTACGCTTCGCGACGTCACCATTATTGATGACGGTAAACTGCGAAAAGCCATTACCGCAGCGTCGCTGGGTAATGCGATGGAATGGTTCGATTTTGGCGTTTATGGATTTGTTGCTTACGCATTAGGTAAAGTGTTCTTTCCGGGGGCTGACCCCAGCGTGCAGATGGTTGCTGCACTCGCCACCTTCTCCGTTCCCTTTCTGATTCGACCGCTTGGCGGACTGTTCTTTGGTATGCTCGGCGATAAATACGGTCGCCAGAAGATCCTCGCTATCACCATTGTCATTATGTCGATAAGCACCTTCTGTATTGGGCTTATCCCGTCGTATGCCTCGATTGGTATCTGGGCGCCAATATTGCTGTTGCTGTGTAAGATGGCGCAGGGATTCTCGGTGGGCGGGGAATACACCGGTGCTTCGATTTTCGTCGCGGAATATTCCCCGGACCGTAAGCGCGGATTTATGGGCAGCTGGCTGGACTTTGGCTCGATTGCCGGGTTTGTGCTGGGTGCGGGCGTAGTCGTGCTGATCTCGACCGTCGTCGGTGAGGAAAACTTCCTTGAGTGGGGCTGGCGTATTCCGTTCTTTATCGCGCTGCCGTTAGGACTGATTGGTCTGTATCTGCGCCACGCGCTGGAAGAAACCCCGGCGTTTCAGCAGCATGTCGATAAGCTGGAACAGGGCGATCGCCAGGGGCTGCAGGAAGGGCCGAAGGTTTCGTTTAAAGAAATCGCCACTAAACACTGGCGTAGTCTGCTGGCGTGTACCGGTCTGGTGATTGCCACCAACGTCACCTATTACATGCTGCTCACCTACATGCCGAGCTATCTGTCGCATAACCTGCATTACTCTGAAGATCATGGTGTGCTGATTATTATCGCCATTATGATTGGTATGCTGTTTGTGCAACCGATAATGGGGCTGCTGAGTGACCGTTTCGGGCGTCGACCGTTTGTGATCATGGGCAGTATTGCGCTGTTTGTGCTGGCCATCCCGGCCTTCATCCTGATTAACAGTAACGTCATCGGCCTGATTTTTGCCGGTTTACTGATGCTGGCGGTGATCCTCAACTGCTTTACCGGGGTGATGGCGTCAACGTTACCGGCAATGTTCCCGACGCACATTCGTTACAGTGCGCTGGCTGCGGCATTTAATATTTCGGTACTGATTGCTGGTCTGACACCGACGCTGGCCGCCTGGCTGGTGGAAAGTTCGCAGAACCTGATGATGCCGGCTTACTATCTGATGGTGGTTGCGGTGGTCGGTTTAATTACCGGTATGACCATGAAAGAGACCGCTAACCAGCCGCTGAAAGGGGCGACGCCTGCCGCTTCGGATATTCAGGAAGCGAAAGAAATCCTCGGCGAGCACTACGATAATATCGAGCAGAAGATTGAAGATATCGATCAGGAAATTGCGGATTTGCAGGTTAAGCGTTCACGCCTGGTCCAGCAGCATCCGCGTATTGATGAGTAATCGTGTTATTGCCTGATGGCGCGCAGCTTTCAGGCCTACGGGTAGCGTTGTACTCAGTAGGCCGGATAAGGCGTTAGCCGCCATCCGGCGCGTGGCCTTAAGGTTGGCTTAATCTCTGTCAGGCAAACTCTCCTCCATACTATCGGAGGAGAGTGTCATGAAAACCCGTATCTATGAAAGTTTAACCACCGTGTGCAGCCTGCTGATTGTGAGCAGCTTTGTGTACGTGTGGGTGAGCTCTTACTGATCTTTCTCCAGTACTACGCTGGCTCGGGTGCCGGTAGCTCCCGTGCGATTTTGCAAAAAGAACTGCCCGCGATGGAGCTGGGTGATGCGGCTGACAATGCTCAGCCCCAGTCCAATACCGCCAAAACGACTGTCCATGCGCACAAACGCTTTGCTTAACTCCCCGCATTTACTTTCATCAATGCCCGGCCCTTCGTCTTCAATGACCATTTGCGCCTCCGGGTCAGTATGCAGGCTAATTCTAATATTACTGCCCTCCGGGCTGTAACGATGCGCATTTTCGACTAAGTTACGCAGCAGCATACGCAACAGCGTAACGTCGCCACGCACCACGACATCGGTAGCGCTCTCGGGTAATAGAAGCGTTTGTTGCCGCTGATCCAGCATGGTGCTGAGTTCATCGTAGGCAGGCAGTATGACGTCCTCCAGCAGTTTGACATGCTGGTAATTCCCCGCTGAAAACGACTGACCCACGCGGGCAAGCTGCAGCAGCTGCGACACGCAGTCCATCATTTGGTCTAAGCGGGCAATAAGCGGTGAAACGTCCACGTTGTGGGTTTTTGATAGTAATTCCAGGTGCAGGCGAACGCCAGATAACGGTGTGCGCAGCTCGTGAGCGACGTCGGCAGTAAACAGACGCTCATTGTCGAGAGTGTTGGTGAGTCGCGTCACCAGCTGATTCAGTGCCGTGACGACCGCCTGTATCTCAACGGTAGAGCTGCGGATCTCTATAGGGGTCAGGTTATCGGCCGTGCGCGCTTCTAACTCTTTTTGCAGGTTGGCAAGCGGGCGGGTGATCCGTCGCACTGCCTGATAGCAAATCAGCAGCGTCAGGCTGACCATAAAGAGACCGGGGACGATCAGGCTGGCGATGGCCTCGCGGATCTCATGCATGATGTGGCGATCGTTGTTACGGTTTTCGCGCAACGCCTGTTCGAACAGCTGTATTTGTTCGGTGCTTTCATGCCACAGCCAGAAGGTGCTAATCAGCTGAAAGACCACCAGAATCAGGCCGATCGTTATCATCAAACGATGGCGCAGCGGCAGCGGCTGTTTTAAATAACGTATCAGCTTCACTTAGTTTTCCTCAGTGGCGACCAGCATGTAGCCAAATCCCCTGACCGTGCGAATACGGGCTTTACCCACTTTATCGCGCAGGTTATGAATGTGAACTTCCAGCGTATTGGTTGACGGTTCGTTATCCCAGCTGTAGATATCGTTATACAGGATTTCCCGGTGTACCGGGCTGCCCGCTTTGAGCATCAAGCGCGACAGCAGCGCGTACTCTTTCGGCGTTAAGATAACCTCTTGCCCGTCCATCCATACCTGGCGACGACCAATGTTCAGCGTCAGGTTACCGACAGTCAACTCGCTCTCGCCCTGATTGTTATGGCGGCGCAGCAAGGCCCGAATACGGGCATGCAGTTCTTCCAGCGCGAACGGTTTGACCAGATAGTCATCGGCACCGACGTCCAGCCCGGCAACCCGGTCTTTGAGCGTATCGCGGGCGGTGAGGATCAGCACTGGAATCGTGTATTTTTTCTGCCTGATGCGGTTGAGAAAGTGCAGGCCGTCTTCATCAGGTAAACCGAGATCCAGTACCACCAGACTATAATGCCCGGTCTCCAGACATTGCTCTGCGGCACGGGCGGTTGACACGCCGTCGCAGGCATAGCCTTCCGTTTGGGCGGCAAGGATCAGTCCCTGTAATAACAGCGTATCGTCTTCAACAATCAGAATTTTCATTCAGTTAGCCTCCCCGGCATGGGTGCAGAATATCATCTGCCGCCTGGTAATTCCTGGTCTGTACGCCCGTTAATCCCAGCAGGGTGGAGAACAGATTATCTTGTGAGAAGTCTTCTGCGCTGGCCCGTTTTTGCAAACATGTTTGCGAGATCTGGTAGCGTTGCTGGTAGTCCTCTGACAACCACAGCAGCATCGGTACATGCTTTTGTGTTTCTGGCGCGATGGAATACGGCAGGCCGTGTAAATAGACGCCGTTTTCCCCTAACGATTCACCGTGATCGGAAAGATAGACCAGGCTGGTGGTGAAATTGTCCTGATGCGCTTTCAGTATATTGATTGCTTTATCAACAATATAGTCAACATACAGGATGGTATTGTCGTAGGTATTCACCAGTTGTTGCTGCGAGCAGGTTTGGATCTCATTGGTGTCGCAGGTTGGGGTGAATTTCTTGAACTGCGGCGGATAGCGGTTGTAATAGGTCGGGCCGTGGCTGCCGATGGTGTGCAGCACAATCACGCCGTCGCCTTGCAGGTTATTTATATACTCTTCCAGCCCGTGGAACAGAACGTCGTCGTAGCATTCACCGTCGATGCACTGCCCCGGCAGATTTAGCTTGGTCATATTCTGATGCGGTACGCGGTCGCATGCGCCTTTACAGCCGCCGTCGTTATCATTCCACAGCACGTTGATCCCCGCCCGCTGAATGACATCAAGTACGCCTTCCTGGTGGTGTGCCAGCTCTTCATCGTAGTGTGCGCGCGGCATGTCGGAGAACATGCAGGGGACGGACACCGCCGTCGCCGTCCCGCAGGACGTGGTGTGCGGGAAATAGACCACGTCATCTTTTTCCAGCCGCGGGTTGGTCTGGCGTGAATACCCCGACAGCGAGAAGTTATCCCCGCGCGAGGTTTCTCCCAGCACCACGATGGTGAGATTTTTACGCTTTTCTTTCAGCATTAACGGATTGCGGTGGGCATCTTCGCCAATACGCACCAGCGGCAAATCGGCCAGGCGCTGGTGTGAATACCAGGACGAGGTGGCGACGATGCTGTTGGACGGGCTGAGGGATTTAACCAGCTCTTTGTTGTTGCGAAACAGTGAGGCGTAATCTTTGTAGAAGAAGGTGGCGACCAGTACGATCAGCAGTACCGAGACCAGGATATTTGCCCCCCGGTACAGCACGCTACGCAACACCGGCGTCGTTGGCTTAATTTTGATCCAGCAGGCGATGATCGCCGCCAGAATACCGCTTATCCCGAGCGTGATGATCATTTGCGGCGTCAGCAAGGCGAAGGTTTCAGCGGGCGTGGTATCCATCATATTGGCGATCATCGAGCGGTCAATGATGATGCCGTAGGTCATGATGAAATATTGGGCAGAGGCACCCACCAGAATGAAAATGCAGGCCAACGGGCGGTTAAGCCACAGGAATGAAGCCAGCGTCAGCACAATGTTCATGACGCTGAAGGCCACCACCGGCATGGAGAGAAACACCAGCACGTTGCGCAGGGAGTCCAGCGGGAGGTCTTGCAGCACCTGCTTATAGAACGCGACGTTCAGAAAGGTGGCCAGATAAAAAGAGATCAGCAGCAGCCAGCTGATGTGCCCGAGAGTCGGTCTTTTAAACAGGTGCTTTAACATGAAGAGGAAATTCCATCGACTAAGTGGGGCAGATCCTCGCAAAGTAAAGTTAAGCCAACCTTAAGAACTTAAGATTGGCTTAATACCGGATGGCTGCGATGCCTTGTCCGGCCTATATGCACCCCTGCTGCTTACATTAATTATTGTTAACTGGGGCATCCAGTGGATACGGATTTTTATGGATCCGGTTGTAATTAAGGGCATACAGCGCGGTGATGATCATCAGCATCACGAATGACCACATCACCTCTTTGGCGCCCGAGCCGACCACTGCCCAGATGCAGTAGATAAATGCCACGAAGGTGACCAGCAAGTACAGGGGACGTGCTTTACCAAAGTGACCATGGCCCAGCAGCAGCAGGGCGGCGCAGGTATACAGGTAAGGCACCAGCGTGAAGATGACCGAGACAGAAGAGACCAGACCAAACTCTTTGGCGGCGTTCGGTGACATGCTGCTGAACTGGAAGAGAGTCATCAGGATCCCGACGATAATTAACCCGGCAACCGGCGTTCCGGCTTTGTTGACGCGGGCGAAAATCGGTGGGAACAGACCGTCGTCGGCCGCCGCTTTTGCGGTTTGTCCGGCAAGTAACGTCCAGCCACCCAGTGAGCCGAGACACCCGGCCGCTGCGCAGAAGGAGACAATCGCGCCTGCGGTGTCACCCAATGCCATGCGTGCCGCATCGCCGAATGGTGAAGCCGAAACGCGCAGCGCCGCGTTAGGGATCATGCCCATAATCGCGGTGGTAGAAAGCACGTAGCAGACGGCGGCAATCAGTACCCCGCCAATGGTGGCGATAGGAACGTTACGTTTAGGGTTTTTGACCACGCCCGCAGCCACAGAAGCACTTTCTACCCCGATGAATGACCACAGGGTGACGTTCAAGGTGCTTTGGATCGCGCCGAAGGTGTTCATGCCGCTGACGTTCCAGGCTGCCATATAGGTTTCACCGCGAAACCAGAACCAGCCGAAGACGGCAATCCCGACAATGGGCACCAGTGCCAGCACGGTAGCAATGGCCTGCACGCGGGTGATCATTTTCGGCCCGACGATATTCAGCAACACGAAGACCCACAGTACGGCGACGCAGGTCAGCGTTAACACCAGCGGATCTTTTAAGATGGGGAAAAAGTAGCTCAGGTAACCCACGCCAATGACCACCATCGCGATGTTACCGATCCAGCAGGCCAGCCAGTACAGGACGTTGGTTTGATAGCCTAAGAAGGGACCGAAGCAGCGGCGGGCATACGCGTAAGAACCACCGGGACTGGAGTCTAAGGACGACATTTTGGCGTACACCATCGACAGCGCCAGCGCGCCGATAATCGTGACCAGCCATCCGTAGATTGCAATCCCGCCAGTTGACGCCAGATTGGCGGGTAACAGGAATACACCGGAACCCATAATATTCCCCGACACCATTAAGGTGACGGGGATTAAGCCCACTTTGTGAGCATCAGCATCCGTCGACATATTTCTTAACTCCTGATAAGGATAAATGACGACGTATCATACCTCCGTAGAAGATGATTGAATTATGGCGAAAGGGGAGTATCGCCAATGCTGATATTATTATGGCTTATTGCTAAATGATTAAAAATCAGGCGGCCGTTTGTTCCCGGTGCAGGCTAACATAATGCAGTGGGGTCATCCCGTAGAACTCTTTGAATACAGAGATGAAGTATGACGTACTGTTATATCCGCACAGTTGTGACACCTGAGATATGTTTTTTCCGTCCATCAATAATTGATTGACGGCATAACGCATGCGACAGGTGGTAATTATTTGGCTGTAACTTGTATTTTCATTTTTGAGCTTTTTCTTTAACAAACTGGGGCTCAGGCACAGGCAGCTGGCGACCAAACTCAAGTTCCAGTCTTTATGAATATCACTCTCAATGATGTGATAAACGCTGTCGCTAATACGACTGCGTAACATATGCATCAGCAGCGGGAGAAACTTTTTGCTGTCGAGAAAGCGTGATAGCACGGTGAACAGCAGTGCACGCGTCCGTTCTGCCTCCCCTTCGTTCAGCGTTTCCATCACGCTGTGCTGGGCGGCGACCCGAAACACATCCGGCGTCAGGCAGGCAGCGGTCATTACCGGGCTGGCACTGCGTTGCCAGAGGGGGATTTGTGAGAGATCTTTATTTAAAAATCGTAAGTAATCTTTAATAATGTCGCGACTGATGTGAACCACCAGGGCGTTATTGAGTGAAGAGAAGTCGATAATATTATTATCACATGCCACCAGTGCCATGTGGTTGGCTTTTAAACTGATGGCTTCTTTACCGTTAATCCTTAACCAAACATCTTTCTCCGTTAATACAACAACACAAGCTTCTTTGCTGCAAACCCTCATACCCGAACTCCTGGAATATGAATATAAAATACCGTCGCTCGCCGAAGGGTGAGTAATACCGGTTAAATGGAATTGTATGATGAATCAAAACCTGCGATAAAATAGCGTGATTCAAAGGAATTACAATATCTGTGGGGATTATTGGGGTGTACATAATAATTTACGCGAGTGGCAACGTGTTTTCGCTGCATAAAAAAGCGCGGGGTGGCCCCGCGCAAAAGGTATGACAATGTTATTGTTTTGCAGCAATACTCAGGAATTACTCAAGCATGACATGTCTACCTTAAACATCGGACTATCTATAAAGCGACATTATGCTTTCACGCACATGACGTGATACATGCCGTCGATAATTTCCGTTCCTTCGGTTTCATGTTCAAAGCCAGGGAAGTTATGGTCCCAGGATTGCAACGAACGCAGGTAACTTATCTGTGGGCTATTGGCATCGCCAAAGTTTTCCCCGGACAGCAGCATCGGGATTCCCGGTGGGTAAGGGATAACGGAATTGGCGGCAATACGGCCCGGCAGATTTTCGATGGCTACCATCTCAACGTTGTCGCTCACGATCGCGTTATAGGCTTCGCGCGGGGTGATTTCAGCGACAGGCAGGCCGGAGTAGGCCGCATTGAGGCGGCTACCTGGGTTATTTTCTTTCAGCCAGGCGAACATGGTGTCGCCCAGATCGTGAATGCCCATGTTGGCGTAAGTGTCAGGATGTTCCTCTACCAGTTCCGGCATCACCTGTGACAGCGGGGTATTGGTATCGTAATGGTGCTTGAAGGAACACAGCGTGTTGATAAGCGTGCCCCATTTCCCGCGGGTGATCCCCATTGAGAACAGAAACATAATCTGGAAGTCGGTGGTGCGGGTCGGTACGATACCGTGACGTCCAAGCCAGGCGGTGACCAGCGCGGCCGGCACGCCATTTTCTTCCAGCTCGCCGTCGTCGCCCATTCCCGGTGCCAGAATGCTGACCTTAATCGGGTCCAGCATGCTCCAGTTATCCGGCAGGTCTTTAAAGCCGTGCCAGGATTCACCCGGGCGCATCACCCAGCAATTCTGGTCGGTGGTCAGCAGTTGGGTCGGAGCATCCGCGAAGTCGTAGGTTTCGCCGGTTTGTGGATCGGTGACCACCTCTTTGTTCCACGGTTTGAAGAACCAGTCGCCCTCGGCGGTGAATTCTTTGTATAGCCGCGCCATTGCCTGGCGGAAATCAACCGCTTCGTCGATCACTTCCTGAGTGAGCGACAGGCCGCTATTACCGTCCATCATTGAGACCGCCACGTCGTTTGAGGCGCAGATGGCATACAGCGGTGAGGTGGTGGCGTGCATCATATACGCCTGGTTAAAGCGGGAGAAATTCACCGCTCCACGGCCTTCACGCACGTGAATGTAAGAGGCCTGTGACAGCGCATTCAGCAGTTTGTGGGTGGAGTGCGTGGCAAATACGGTGGGGCCGTTATGGTCACCCGGCTCTCCACGCATGGCGTAGTGGTCGTTGTAAATCGGGTTGAAGCGCGCATAACCGTACCAGGCTTCATCGAAGTGTATACGATCGCTGGTTTGTGCCAGCAGGTCTTGCGCTTCTTTCGCGTTGTAGCAGACGCCGTCGTAGGTACAGTTAGTGACCACGCTGTAAGATGGCTTTTGCCCGGCTTTATCTTGCGTCAGCGGGCTTTCGCTGATTTTTTTCTGCAACGTTTCCGGCTGCATTTCCTGCGGGTAGATAGGCCCGATAATGCCGTAACGGTTACGGCTTGGCACCATATACACCGGTTTTGCCCCGGTGAGGATCAGCCCCTGCTCGATCGATTTATGGCAGTTTCGGTCCAGAACGACCACGTCGTTGTCGGTCATGCAGGCCTGCATGATGGTGCGGTTAGAGCCGGATGTGCCGACCACTACGGACCACGAACGGTCAGCGCCAAAGACGCGGGCGGCATATTTTTCACTCTCGCCAAATGCGCCGGTGTGGTCAAGCAGCGAGCCGAGAGAGGCGCGTTCGATACCCATATCGCTACGGAACAGATTTTCACCGTAGTAATCATGGTAGAAACGACCCGCAGGGGTTTTGGTAAATCCGACGCCGCCCTGGTGGCCTGGTGCGGCCCAGGAATATTCATGGATGTCGCCGTATTTCATCAATGCGCTGAACAGTGGCGGCAGAAGCTGCTGGCGATAACGGGTCATTGCCGCAACGGCGCGCCCGGCGATAAAGTCGGCAGTATCTTCCAGAATCCAGGCGAATTCATCGACAAGCTCCAGCAGATCGCGATCCAGCGATGCGGTAGCTTTTTCCCGATCGCCCAGCAGGAAAACGGGAACATTTTGCTGGCGTTCGTGAAGCTTGCCGATCAATTGCCTGACGTTGAGGTGTTCGTCCTGTTGTTCCATTTGGTAGCTGAACATCAGGCAGTCAATGGCCTCATTGGCGGCCAGGATGGCGTAACCATCATCGAATGATGTGGACTTAATGACGGTCACATTTTGCCGACTTAGAGCGTCCGCCAGACGTTCGACCGCGTGGCCGACCCAGGTGTCCTGATGCAGAAATTCGCTTTCAACAATTAATACTTTCATCGTCTGTTTCCCGTAGTGGAGGATGTGTGACGAGGGCAAGTATTTACCTGATAAATACGGGAGTAAAGGGGGCGAAAATCAGGCGATTTTGTGTTTTTATTTTTTAAAAACAAATGGTTGATTGGTGCATTTGGCGATTTTTCCCCGTCGTTTATCGACAGGGGAATTATTTTTTTGGCTGATAGTGATATTGCCGGGGTCAGAGGGCTGAGGACTGTCGTCTTTGCTGACTCAGTTTGCGGTATTGCTGTGGTGACATGCCGACAAATTTGTTGAAGGTGTCGTAAAAGCGGCTGCTGGAGCGGAACCCGGCGGTCAGCGCCACGTCCAGAATCGTTTTATCGGTATCGCTTAGCAGCGCGCGGACGTGGTTGATCCGCATCGCGGTAATGTACTGCTTCATGGTGAGCTGCATTACGCGCTGGAAAATTCCCATCGCATAGTTGGCATTGAGCTTCACATGCTCTGCGACGTCGTTAATGGTGAGCGCCTGATCGTAGTTGTCGGCAATAAAGCTCAGCATCTGGCTGACGTAAAACTGAGCGTGTCGGGAAACGCTGTTTTTGTGCGTGCGCGAGGTTTTATTGACCAGAATCGGCTGCCAGCCCGACAGGCTAAAGCGCTTAAGCATCAGACCAATTTCGTCGATCGCCAACTGGCGAATTTGTTCGTTCGGGCTGTTTACCTCTTGCTGCCAGCGCTGAACTTCAAAGGTGCTGAGCTGTTGCGTCGCCAGTGATTTAATGACCATGCCATGCGTGACGTGGTTGATCAGTTCGCGATCCAGCGGCCAGGAGAGAAACAGGTGCATCGGTAAATTGAAAATCGCCATCTGCTGGCAGGTACCCGGACGGGTGAGCTGGTGCGGCGTACAGGCCCAGAATAATGTGATATGTCCCTGTTTTATCTGCACCACTTCGTTATTGATAACATACTCAACGTCGCCATCGAACGGTACATTCACTTCCACCTGGCCGTGCCAGTGGCTGGAGTCCATGGCATGCGGCGGGCGCAGCTCGATATCCATGCGTTGATACTCTGAGTACAGCGTCAGCGGGCTGCGGGTCTGCTGTTCATCGCTACTGCACATGTGTGGATCGGGAGGGAGAAGCGGTATCGGTAACGTCGTCATGGTCACTCCATTTCCTGAATGCTCAGAATCATGCCATTTGTATACAGATAAGACTGCGAATTGGGACGCAAATTGAGTCATTAGACCTCAGCATAGTAGAGTTTTTGGGCCACATACTCTGCTTTTCGGCTAATTTAATCCCATTAACTCAGATTCTGCGTGGGCAGAAAGGTGATCTGAGTTTTTGGGAATGCTCATTACAGAAGCCGGAGGCTTTCATCGCCATCGCGTGCCATCCTGACGATGACCAACAACGTTCTGGAGAGTGATGATGTCTGCACCCAAAATTACCTTTATCGGCGCCGGTTCCACGATTTTCGTCAAAAATATTCTCGGGGATGTCTTTCACCGCGATGCACTGAAATCTGCGCATATTGCCTTAATGGATATCGATCCCACACGCCTTGAAGAATCGCATATTGTGGTGCGCAAACTGATGGATTCAGCGGGCGCATCCGGTCACATTACCTGCCATACCGATCGGAAAGCGGCGTTGCAGGATGCCGATTTTGTGGTTGTCGCCTTCCAGATTGGCGGCTATGAGCCGTGTACCGTCACTGATTTTGACGTGTGTAAACGTCATGGTCTGGAACAAACCATTGCCGATACGCTGGGGCCGGGCGGCATTATGCGCGCGCTGCGCACCATCCCGCATTTATGGCAGATTTGTGAAGACATGACCGAAGTTTGCCCACATGCCACGATGCTTAACTACGTCAATCCGATGGCGATGAACACCTGGGCTATGTATGCACGGTATCCGCAGATTAAACAGGTTGGGCTGTGCCACTCTGTTCAGGGGACGGCGGAGGAGTTGGCGCGTGATTTGAATATCGATCCCGCCACGTTGCGCTACCGTAGCGCCGGGATCAACCATATGGCGTTTTACCTGGAGCTGGAACGAAAAACAGCAGAGGGCAGCTATGTGGATTTGTACCCGGAACTGCTGGCTGCTTATGAAGCCGGTCAGGCGCCGAAGCCTAACATTCACGGGAATAGCCGCTGCCAGAACATCGTGCGGTATGAGATGTTCAAAAAACTGGGGTACTTCGTTACTGAGTCTTCAGAACATTTTGCTGAATATACGCCGTGGTTTATTAAGCCGGGACGTGAAGACCTGATTGAGCGCTACAAGGTGCCGCTGGATGAATACCCGAAACGTTGCGTGGAACAACTGGCGAACTGGCATAAAGAGCTGGAGGAGTACAAAACGGCGGCGCGGATTGATATTAAACCGTCGCGGGAATATGCC
The DNA here is from genome assembly GCF_005281195.1 of Citrobacter sp. wls613. Taxonomy (NCBI): domain Bacteria; kingdom Pseudomonadati; phylum Pseudomonadota; class Gammaproteobacteria; order Enterobacterales; family Enterobacteriaceae; genus Citrobacter; species Citrobacter sp. wls613. Next base: position 9,195 of record NZ_SZXN01000013.1, on the reverse strand, counting down.
AGCACGATCATGAATGCCATCTGGACCGGTGAGCCGAGCGTGATTTATGGCAACGTGCGTAATGACGGCCTGATCGATAACCTGCCACAGGGCTGCTGTGTGGAAGTGGCGTGTCTGGTTGATGCCAATGGCATTCAACCGACGAAGGTGGGCACTCTCCCATCGCATCTGGCGGCAATGATGCAAACCAATATCAATGTGCAGACCCTGCTGACCGAAGCCATCCTGACGGAAAACCGCGATCGGGTGTATCACGCGGCAATGATGGACCCCCATACCGCGGCAGTATTGGGCATTGAGGAGATTTATGCGCTGGTGGACGACCTGATCGCTTCACATGGCGACTGGTTACCGGCCTGGTTACATCGATAAGCCCCTTGCGCGCCGGCAGCATGTCCGGCGCCCGACGTCTCACGTTTCCTATTACAGAAGGCGGGCGCTGGTAACAGTGACCCGATACCCTATGAGCATATCTCTGACAACAAAACTCAGTTATGGATTTGGAGCGTTTGGTAAGGATTTCGCTATTGGTATTGTGTACATGTACCTGATGTATTACTACACCGATGTGGTGGGATTATCGGTGGGTCTGGTCGGGACATTGTTCCTGGCGGCAAGAATTTGGGATGCGATTAACGATCCGATCATGGGCTGGATTGTTAACGCCACCCGCTCACGCTGGGGAAAGTTTAAACCCTGGATTCTAATCGGCACCCTGGCGAACTCGCTGGTGCTGTTCTTGCTATTTAGTGCCCATCTGTTCGAAGGGACAACGCAGGTTGTCTTTGTATGTGTCACCTACATTCTGTGGGGGATGACCTACACCATTATGGATATTCCCTTCTGGTCGCTGGTGCCGACCATTACGCTGGATAAACGCGAACGTGAGCAACTGGTGCCGTTTCCCCGCTTTTTCGCCAGCTTGTCCGGGTTTGTGACCGCCGGGGTAACGTTGCCCTTTGTCAGCTATGTTGGCGGGGCCGATCGTGGATTTGGTTTCCAGATGTTTACGCTGGTGCTGATCGCATTCTTTATCGTGTCGACATTCGTGACGCTACGTAATGTGCATGAGGTGTATTCGTCGGACAGCGATGCAACAGCCGACAGCAGTCGCCTGAGTTTGAAAGCGATCGTCGGACTTATCTATAAAAACGACCAGCTTTCCTGCTTGCTGGGCATGGCGCTGGCCTACAATATCGCGGCCAATATTATTGCGGGTTTTGCTATTTACTATTTTACCTACGTAATTGGCGATGCGGCCCTCTTCCCGTACTACATGTCCTACGCCGGTGCGGCTAATCTGCTGACGCTGATCCTTTTTCCTCGACTGGTGAAAGCGTTGTCCCGGCGGATCTTATGGGCTGGGGCATCGATAATGCCGGTACTTAGCTGCGGCGTGCTGTTGGCGATGGCATTAGCGGGTTTTCATAATACCCTGCTGATTGCGATTGCCGGGGTTTTACTGAACATTGGTTCGGCGCTTTTCTGGGTGCTGCAGGTCATTATGGTCGCGGACACCGTCGATTACGGTGAATACAAGCTCAATGTACGTTGTGAAAGCATTGCCTATTCGGTACAAACCATGGTGGTCAAAGGGGGATCAGCGTTTGCTGCTTTCTTTATCGCGCTGGTGCTCGGGATAATTGGCTATCTGCCGAACGTTGAGCAGTCTGCCGAAACCATCGTGGGTATGCAATTCATTATGATAGCGCTACCGGCACTCTTTTTTATGGTCACGCTAATCCTCTACTTCCGTTTCTACCGACTGAACGGCGATACGCTGCGCCGGATCCAGATCCACTTGTTGGATAAGTACCGCAAGGTGCCTTCGGTGGATGAGCAACTGGATATACCGGTGGTTGCGGTAGCAACCGCCAGTGAAGCTAAGGCGTAACGTACAGGCCGGATTAGCGTCAGCGACATCCGGCAATCAGTTCACGGTGATTAACCCATAGCGGCGCAACTGCCGACAATGAACCCGCGCCAGCAGTATCACCGTGGTTAATGCGCCGAGCAGGGCGCAGAACATATCTGACTGGGTATCCCACGGATCGCCCTGCGTGCCAAGGAAATCATCTGCACCTTGACCCATCGCCAGCGCCGCCCACCATTCAATCAGTTCATAGGTGGCGCTGATCGCCAGCGCGACACAGCAGACTAAAAACGCCAACATCTTACGCCCACGGACAATATTGCCGCGTACTAAAATCTCTCTGGCCGTCAGGGCAGGTACCAGCCCCTGGAAGAAGTGGCCCAGCTTGTCATAAGGGTTGCGGCTCAGATTCAGCCACTCCTGAACATCAAAGCCAATCGGCACCTTAGCGTAGGTGTACATACCGCCCACCATCAGAATGATGGCATGCAAGAATATCAGCGTGTAGAGCAGCGGCGTCAGCGGGTAGCGCTTAACGGTCACCAGCAGCAACGGGACGACAATAATGACCGGCGTGACTTCCATCAGCCAGGTGATTTTTTCTGTGGCGCAGAAGCCGGTGTAGGCAAGAATGAGCGCCAGCACCAGTGCGCCAGTATTCAGCATGCGGATCATGATGATTTAGCGAGTAGTCGAAAAGGCTACTATTTATCGGGCGTGATAAAAATTCAATACCCGTTATTGAGGGGGGAGAGTGGCCCGGGGGGATCACCGGGCTGTCCTCAACGGTTGGGTGTCCAACGATTGGGAGCAGTCCGGTGCCGGGCCAGATAGGTTACTTCGCGCAGTTAGCGCATTGCTTGCTGACAATTTGCTGGAAGAAATCGTTGCCTTTGTCATCGACCAGGATGAAGGCCGGGAAATCTTCAACTTCGATTTTCCAAATAGCTTCCATACCCAGTTCCGGATACTCCACGCATTCCAGATGCTTAATGCTCTGCTGCGCCAGTACTGCCGCCGGACCGCCGATGCTGCCTAAGTAGAAGCCGCCGTGTTTATGGCAGGCGTCGGTCACCTGCTGGCTGCGGTTCCCTTTCGCCAGCATGATCATGCTGCCGCCGTGGGATTGCAGCAGATCAACGTAGGAGTCCATACGACCCGCGGTGGTTGGGCCTAAGGAGCCTGATGGATAACCCGCTGGTGTTTTTGCCGGACCCGCGTAGTAGATCGGGTGATCTTTCACGTACTGCGGCAGACCTTCACCGGAATCAATACGCTCTTTCAGCTTCGCATGGGCAATGTCGCGACCCACAATGATGGTGCCGCTTAACGACAGGCGCGTAGATACCGGGTATTGAGAAAGCTGGGCGAGGATCTCTTTCATCGGGCGGTTCAGGTCAACCTTAACTGCTTCACCTTCACCAGCCTGACGCAGCGATTCTGGAATGTATTGGGCTGGATTATGCTCCAGTTTTTCAATCCAGATACCGTCGCGATTAATTTTGGCCTTGATGTTACGGTCGGCAGAGCAGGATACACCCATGCCTACCGGGCAAGATGCACCGTGGCGAGGCAAGCGGATCACGCGGATATCGTGTGCGAAGTATTTGCCGCCAAACTGTGCGCCGAGACCCAGTTTCTGTGCTTCTTCAAGCAGTTCTTGTTCCAGTTGAACGTCGCGGAACGCCTGACCATGGGCATTACCTTCGGTCGGCAGCGCGTCGTAGTAGTGCGTGCTGGCCAGTTTCACCGTTTTGAGGGTGCTTTCTGCTGAGGTGCCGCCAATGACAAAGGCGATGTGGTAAGGCGGGCAGGCCGCCGTACCCAGCGTGCGCATCTTATCAACCAGGTAACTTTTCAGCTTGCCGGGGGTCAGCAGTGCTTTCGTTTCCTGATAGAGGTACGTTTTGTTTGCTGAGCCGCCGCCTTTGGCCACACACAGGAATTTGTATTCGTCACCATCCACGCTGTACAGGTCGATTTGCGCGGGCAGGTTCGTCCCGGTATTGACCTCTTTGTACATATCCAGTGCGGCGTTTTGTGAATAGCGCAGGTTATCTTCAATGTAGGTATTAAAGACACCTTTGGAGAGCGCGGCTTCGTCCCCTCCACCGGTCCAGACGCGCTGGCCTTTTTTACCCATGATAATAGCCGTGCCGGTATCCTGACAGGTTGGCAGCACGCCTTTGGCGGCGATTTCAGAGTTTCTCAGGAATTGCAGCGCCACGTACTTATCGTTTTCGCTGGCTTCTGGATCGTGAAGAATGGAGGCGACTTGCTGCTGGTGTTCCGGGCGGAGCATGAATGAGGCATCGTGGAAGGCTTGCTGGGCCAGGAGCGTCAGTGCTTCTGGTTCTACCTTGAGGATTGTCTCGCCTTCAAACTCGCCGACGCTGACGTGATCGGATGTCAGCAGATAGTACTCAGTTTTGTCTTCCCCCAGCGGGAAAGGCGCCTGGTAAGTGAATTCAACTTTTGACATTTGCTTCCAGCCTTTTCTTTTTTATCAGAAACGTAAATTGTTCTGCATCTT
>NZ_SZXN01000013.1:0-4751 GCF_005281195.1 Citrobacter sp. wls613 | reverse complement strand
GAGTAGCGTGCCGTACAAAAGTGGACGGCACGCGAAGTGTGATTACAGGAAACCGTACATTGCAGCGAACACCCAGCCAAATACACAGGATACGCTTACGCCGATCAAACCAGGCAGAATGAAGCTGTGGTTAATGACGAAGCGGCCAATGCGGGTGGTGCCGGAACGGTCAAACTGAATGGCCGCCAGATCGCTTGGGTAGGTCGGCAGAATGTAGTAACCGTAGCATGCCGGAGCAGAGGCAACGATGTACGCTGGATCAACGCCGATAGCCAGCGCGACCGGCACGATAGCCGCCAGCGCCGCAGCCTGGGAGTTTACAAACTTGGAGACCAACAGCAGGACAACCGCATAGGCCCACGGATATTCTTTCACCATCTCGCCCAGTACGCCCTGAATTTCAGACATATGTGCGCCGAACATGGTTTCCGCCATCCAGGCAATACCGTACACCGCTACAATCGCGATCATACCTGAACGAAAGACTTCATTTTTAGAGATAGATGCGGGGTTGGTTTTGGTCAGGATGATAATCAGTGCGCCAGTCAGCAGCATGAACATCTGGATAACCAGAACCATTGACAGCGGTTTGCCGCCAAAAGAAGGACGCAGTTCAGATACCGCACCCAGGACGGCAACGACAGCGATAGCGGCCAGGAAGATCCACATTGCCAGCCAGTTGCTCTTAGGCAGTTTCTTGTCTAACAGCGTAGCGGTGTCGCCATAGACATAGTGGTGGTTTTCAGGAACGGAAATGAACTTCTGAAAATCTTCGTCTTTGTCCAAATCTTTACCACGGAACCAGCTGAAGATACCGATCGCCAGAATACCCAGCAGGGTAGAAGGGATGGTGATAGCGAGCAGGTCGAGGAATTCGAGGTGCTTGCCTTCAAACGTTACGTTACCCAGCATTGCGACCAGTGACACGACGGCCACGGAAACCGGGCTGGCAATGATACCCATCTGCGCACCGATAGAACTCGCCGCCATCGGACGTTCCGGGCGAATATTGTTCTTAATCGCAACGTCATAGATGATAGGCAGAATGGTGTACACCACGTGACCTGTACCACACAGGATAGTCAGGGTGCAGGTGACAAACGGTGCCACGATGGAAACGTATTTTGGGTTACGACGCAGCAGCTTTTCAGCAATTTGCAGCATAACATCAAGACCGCCGGAGGCCTGCAAAGTTGCGGAAGCAGCGACCACGGCAATAATGACCAGCATAACGTCTACTGGCGGTTTACCCGGCTGGAGATGGAACACGAAAACCAGAATGACCAGACCGATACCGCCTAACAAACCCAGTGCGATACCGCCCTTTCTGGCACCATAAAACAAACATATTAATATTATAAGAAGCTGTATACTAAATAACATTTTATTTACCCTCGCAAAAAACCCAGTCAATTTTTGATAAATGGATCTGTGCCACGCTCTTTTATGCTGTAATAAGCATCAGAAAGCGGTCAATATTCGGTATGTCCGTATTTGTGATTAATGTTCAAATATCTGTCTAGAAAATTTTTAAACGTTATTGGAAATATTTAACTTTTTTCTGTGACTTTGTTCTGAGGAGAGAATCCTCAGGCGATGGGAAGCAGAGCATGTTATGAAGAGCATTGGCTGATGTTGTAGTGTAGGTACGTTGTCCCGGTTAACCGGAAACTTATCGTCAGCTTTACGTATTCTACTATTACGTGAACCACCGGCAGGATAGGTGAGTGTATTATTTATGTGATCACGCTCACGCCAATTCATGATGCTATGAGGTTGGCGAACGGATACTTTTATTTGCTCACAAAAATGTACGGTGTCCATAGTACGTAGCATGTTCTCCATTGCTACCGATATAGATTTTTATGTCTGGTTAAAATCAGACTAATCCTTTAGGGGTAAAAATACACATTCTGCGAGTTAGATAATACTTAATTAACTTTTGTTAGTGATTTTGAAATTAAAAACAGTGTGATGTTTGTCAATAATAAAATAGAGCGTTAACATGTTGGATACAATTATATTTGATCTAACGCAAATTCAGTATTTTGCTGTCTAAGACAGCAGTAGGGGGATTTTTCATTATTTTAATAACTGTTACTTTTATATAACGAATAATCCCCGTAATGCTGTTTATTGGCAGTATTGTTTTAGCAGCGAATAATGCTCAGCCTGAACGCGATAACGATACACCGGTCTGCCAGTCACGCCGTAATGAATGCTGGTAAATAAGATATGACAATTGACCAGCCAGATGAGGTACTTGCGACAGGACACACGCGAGATATTGACTTCGTTCGCCAACTCATCAGTAGAGAACTCTTGATCCTGGTGCTCATCAATCCACTGGCACAAGGTACGTAACGTTTGAGGCGTTAATCCTTTGGGTAAGCGACGTGTTTCCTGCTCGGTAGAGGAACTGCCGTGAATCAACTGATCAAGCTCCGACTGTTCATAGTACTGATGTTTTTCCATCTCCGTCTTTTTATGCAGCCAGCCGGTAAGCGCTTCTTCAAAACGGGAAGCCTGAAAAGGTTTTATCAGATAATCGACGACCCCGTAGTGGAGCGAGTCCTTAATGGTGGTAGCATCGGCGGCGGAAGAGATGACAATGACGTCACATTTGCAGCCTTCGCTATGCAGAACGGGCAGCAGATCCAGACCGTTCTCTTTTTGCATATAAATGTCTAACAAAATCAGGTCGATATGATGTTCGCCATGAAAAAGTATTTCTTTGGCTTTCTCCAGCGTAGACGCTGTCCCACAGCAATGAAAACCGGAGAGCTGCGCCACATATCGGCGATTTAACTCCGCTACCATTGCGTCGTCATCGACAATTAAGACATTGATCATCTGCTGGCCCTCTCACCATTCCACGGTAACTGTACAAAAAATTGGGTGAAGATCCCAGGTTCAGATTCGACGGCGATATTGCCGCCAACACTTTCAACCTGCTGTTTAACAAGCGCTAAACCAACGCCCCGTTCGCTTCCTTTTGACGAGACGCCTTTCTCAAATATGTGGTCAATGCGATCGGGAGCGATCCCCGGACCATCGTCATTAACTTCACAATGTAACCAGCCGTGTCGATAGTGTAAGGATACGCTGATCTCACCACCGGCTTCTTGACCTAACGCTTCCAGTGCGTTTTCAATCAAATTCCCCAGAACGGTAATCAGCACGGTCACTTGATCTTCATTGCTGTTTTCCGGTAATTGACTTTCATTACTAATGACAAGGGTATGGCCTAAATCGGATGTGCGATTAATCTTACTGAGTAAAAATCCCGCGATAACCGGGGACTTTATTTTTCCCAGCAATGAGCCGATTTCTTCCTGATAGTTGTTGGCTGTCTTAATTATATAAGTTTCCAACTGCTTATAACTTTTCAGATGCAATAATCCCAGAATCACGTGCAACTTATTCATGAATTCGTGGGATCGTTCACGAAGTGCATCGGCATAGTTGACCATACCATCAAGGCGTTGCATTAGTTTACGGACTTCCGTCTTATCCCTGAACGTTGAAATAGCACCGATGATTTTACCGTTGCTGATGACCGGCACAGTGTTGATCAGCAGTAGCCGGTCTTTCACGGTGATCTCTTCATCGCGCCGTGGTGTTCCATCACGTAAGACTTCAGAAAAATCGACCACCTGTGACCAGGCATGACTGAGCGTGGAGAGTTGTGCATCGTCTTGTGACTTGCGGTAATCCAGCAGTTCCTGGGCCGCCTGGTTTATCAGCGTGACTTCACCACTGTCGTCAACGGCAATTACGCCTTCCTTTATAGAGTGCAGCATCGCCTGGCGCTGTTCAAACAGGTTGGAGATTTCATAGGGTTCGAGGCCAAACAGAATACGTTTGAGCACCTTGACCAACACCCAGGTACCCAACAAGCCAACCAGAACACCAAATAAGATGGACCAGAAGATACTGTCGCGACTGTTATTAATCTGTTCAGTGACTCTGCTGAGCTCAAGGCCAATCGACACGACGCCAATTTGGCGGTGGTTTTCGTCATAGATGGGGGTAAACACACGCAGTGCTTTAGCCAGAAAGCCGCGATTAATTGCGACGTTTTCTTTCCCTTCCAGGGCCAACAAAATATCGTCGCCTTTAAACCGCTGGCCGATTCGCTGGGCCTCGGGATGTGAATAACGGATGCTTTGCATATTCGTGACGACGATGAACAGGAAGTCGTTGCTTTTATTCACCGCCTGGGCAATCGCTTGAATGCCACTTTCTTGAGGCGCTTTCTGCAGACCCTGACGGATCTCCGGGGAGTCAGCCAGCGTTCGGGCCACTGCAAGGGCTTTGTCCGCTAAGGCATCGCGCGTCATATTGCTAATTTGTGAGAAGTAAATCAGATGAACGACGAGCAGCACGGAGAAAAGTACAGCACTGACCATGAGGATCACGGTGGTGCCGAGCTTCATCGGGCGTTTGCGTATAGCAGTACGTTGCAGAGCGTTTCTCATCACGGTCCTGGAATGACTGATTGTGTGGTTATTATCACCTGATGGGATACGTAATTCAAAGATGGTAGGGGGATTATGGGGCTACTGCCGTTTGCTCTCCTTATATATAGAGTAGAAAACGGGTATGCGTTGGTTTCTTCTCTATAGGATAGGGAATTCCAGGTCGATTTCCATGGGATTCCGTAATATGAGGTTAGAGATTCTGACGGCTTTGTGGATAACTCTGTGTGTAAATGGGTATAAGGCGGGGTTTTGCTGTGGAATGCAGCA
>NZ_SZXN01000014.1:20389-22980 GCF_005281195.1 Citrobacter sp. wls613 | reverse complement strand
TAAAACACTATCAATAAGTTGGAGTCATTACCAAGTGCTTAGACGCTGATTACTTTTCACATCTACACCTTTCATAATAATTCATGCTGTACGCACAATAAGCATATGCGTGGTTTTATCATCAATTAATAACCACTGAGTCATATTTAATTTGACAGCGTTTTCACTGGCGCATATTAGCATGATATTCCCAACACCAACACCGGACTCTCCAAATGTATTATCCAATACAAACTCTCCTTTTTTTGATAGTAAATAACCACCTTGTTCCATTGACTGGAGAGTTAATGGCAATGCATCGCTTTGTATTCTGGAACGCCAAAAATACCATGGTAACTCTGGCATTACATTCCCCCAGCGAGTCACCGTTGTTACTGACTCAACCGGATCCTCCATTATTACCGGGCGATGTACCCATGACTTCGGTGTCACTTTTTTTTGAGATAACCAAGCGGGTGAGGCCAGCAATATAGCCGATATAGATTCAGCCTGTTTATCTCGTGGCTCCAGAAATAAATTTATCGCAACAGAAAGGATTAATATTGATTCTTGACTATCCAGCCATTTATCAATCCACATCGCCCCATCACCTTCTTTACAAATTTCAAAACTCTGCTCATCACATGGTAATGGGAATACTTGATGCCAGAGCATATTTATTACCTCATTATCTAACACCCCGTCATGCTGAATACGAACATGAAAATTACCAGAAAACTCTGTAAGCTCTGGTTGTAATTGCTGAGTGATATTTTTCAGTAAATTCTCTATACGTAGCAAATAACCTGATTCAGTGGGCTCTGTAAGTTGTGGGGAAATGAATGCAGTTGTTAACATCCTACGATGCTGAGGAGAATAGTTCATTTGAAGTTCACTTCCTCCCTGCGTAAGTGCGTGAGCAAGTTTATTGCTGGCGACGGGAGTAATGTATGCGGTTGCCAACACCCCCATGGCTAATCGCCCCAGAGCGACTTGTTCATCATATTGCTGCTCGTGTAAATGATTCCACCAAACGATACGGTCTCGCTCATTTTCATAACGTCTTAATCGCGCAATATAGCCTGTTAACCCAATGAATAAAGGAACAACAAGAGAACAAAACCAGAACCAAATTGAATGTGTGGATTCATTTTCATGCCAAAATAAGAAAACAAAAGTAGCCCCAGAAATAATACAAAGAACAATAATGAGTAACCATTTAAGTTTATCTGGAGGGACTGGCAGCACCAACTTCTCAGGGATCTTTTTAAGATCAATTGGCATATATCACATTCTTCCCGCAATAGGTAATGATGAAATTAATGTACAACCACACCCACAACGATGACCATGAAGCGCAATAGGTTTACCATTAATCCGGGAACCTATATCACCTTCGATAATTATCGTTTTACCATGTACGGGACAGAATACTTTATCCATCATGCACGAAACAGGTAACCCCATAAATAGAACACCAGTGCTGCCTTCAAGAACAATCCCACCGTGCGTTGTTTTATCTGTCATACGAATAACTCCAAGCATACTCTACCCCTTATTTTTGTGAATACTAGCTGATATCAATAGATAGCATCTTCCACATGCTAGCTTCCTGAATCATTATGACGGTAATATCACGTATATTACCGTTTTTAAACGTAACACTTCCTGAAAGTACACCTCTATCACCTTCGACAGAAATATTATTAAAACTATAATCCTCTATGCTTTCAAAATTATAAGATTTCATTGCCAACTTAAAACCTTCACTTGTAATCTTCTCACGCATCTCGCTAGCAGTTTGCGCATAGGCTAAGATATATGAATTATCACGTAACCAATCTATTTCAGATCTTGCCGCCTCCTTAACACCAGTCGTCATAAAAAATATGAAGGAGAGAATAGATATTGTTAGAATAGCGACAAATGCCAGACAGGAAAAAACTTTCCATTTCGCTGTTCTTTTCTTTCCAGCAGAAAAAGTTGACTTAACACGCCAACCAGATTCTTTTATGACATTAAACAAAGGAGCTGTTACACTGGATGATTCAAAGTCGTAACTATAAATCTTCCCAAATCCACCATTCTCTTTTAGCCCCCAGGCACCACCAAATTTGAATTCCTTCCTCCGTCCTAACTGAAATTCTTTTTTAAAACCAACCTTCTCCGGTCCTGCCTCCCATTCACTACTGGTTGATTTTTCCTGATAGCTAACCTGCTTACCAACATCATCAAATACAAGCTTAATCTGAAAACTTTCTTTCAGGCCACCAGCGTCATAAATATTAGACCAGTTAGCGTCAACATAATTACAAATGACAACGATATCATCCTTATCTTCCTGTATAACGAATGGAATATCTTGAACTTCATTTAAATCCAATAATCGTTTCTTTAAAGAAATTAAAGTACAAGGCCCGTTTGATGACGTAGAAACATTCTGATTCATATTTATCCCTTCTCAATTAATAAATAATACTAAACGCTTATTTCACCACCTCCGCAGCGTTCACCGCACAGCGTACGGTGGTGCCATCGGGAAAATAGTTATCCTTAATGGCATAGCCGCGAAAAAAGGTCAGCCCCACATCAAACCCGGGTGAAGGATTGTC
>NZ_SZXN01000014.1:19921-20379 GCF_005281195.1 Citrobacter sp. wls613 | reverse complement strand
CAGCGTTCACCGCACAGCGTACGGTGGTGCCATCAGGAAAATCGTTATCCTTAGTGGCATAGCCGCGGAAAAAGGTGAGGCCCACATCAAACCCGGGTGAAGGACGATAACCTCCGCGGCGGACCTTCATGTATTGCCCATTATCGTCATCCAGGATGACACCCTTCTCCGGTCCCTGCGGTTCCTGGCGCGGAGATTTCGCGTAATAGTCCGGGTCATACCAGTCGCTCACCCACTCGTAACCGTTCTCTGACATGCCATACAACCCGCCGGGAGTCGGCGGATAGCGATTGACGGCATAACGCACCAAGGAACTTTCCACCCCGGAGGCCTCTTCCGTTGCCTGGCGGTCCTCGCTGGTAGCGTAATTTTCTCCCCGCCCGGTTTTCTCATCTGCACGCCAGTCACCGTCATCCGTTGCCACCAGGATATACTGACCCCGGTCGCGCGCCGCGTAT
>NZ_SZXN01000014.1:19502-19911 GCF_005281195.1 Citrobacter sp. wls613 | reverse complement strand
CGCTCACCCACTCGTAACCGTTCTCTGACATGCCGTACAGCCCGCCGGGGGTCGGCGGATAGCGATCGACGGCATAACGCACGAAGGAACTTTCCACCCCGGTGGCCTCTTCCGTTGCCTGGCGGTCCTCGCTGGTACCGTAGTTTTCACCGCGCCCGGTTTTTTCATCCTCACGCCAGTCGCCGTCATCCGTTGCCACCAGAATATACTGACCCCGGTCACGCGCCGCGTACTCCCACTGCGCTTCCGTCGGCAGGGAAAACGCCAGCCCCGTCTCCTTTTTCAGCCAGCGGCAGTAGCTGTCGGCTTCGGTCCATGACACCACGGCCGGACTGTTTTTTAGATGGGTCATGTCCGCCAGCGTTTTATTCCGCCATTCTTTATCAAACTGCTGGGCAGGTAATCCCGC
>NZ_SZXN01000014.1:19334-19492 GCF_005281195.1 Citrobacter sp. wls613 | reverse complement strand
TTTTCAGATAAAAAGCGTAATCCTCATGGGTCACCTTGAAACGCCCGATGGAATAGCTGCTCAGCATCACCTCATGCAGGGGTTTGGTATCTTTTTCCGAAGAGCAGCGTGCCCCCTCGCCATGCGTGCGGGAGCAAAAATCCCCCATCCAGAACGTG
>NZ_SZXN01000014.1:18881-19324 GCF_005281195.1 Citrobacter sp. wls613 | reverse complement strand
TCTCCTTTTTCAGCCAGCGGCAGTAGCTGTCGGCCTCACGCCATGACACCACCGCCGGACTGTTTTTAAAATGGTTCATGTTCGCCAGCGTTTTATTATCGTATTGATCTTTGTAACGTAACTCCGGTAACCCCGTCATTTTCAGATAAAAAGCGTAATCCTCATGGGTCACTTTGAAACGACTGATGGAATAGCTGTTCAGCGTCACTTCATGCAGCGGTTTGGTATCTTTTTCTGATGAACAGCGTGCCCCCTCACCATGTGTGCGCGAGCAAAAGTCCCCCATCCAGAACGTTCCGCCCGGAATAAAAACCAGATCGCCGGTGATGCGTTGCAGGTATTGTGCTAATTCCGCGTTATTCTGCCCCGCCGACTCCGGTTTATCGCAACCGCTCAGCAACAGCAGTAGCGCCAGGCTATATTTTCCGACCGTCATTTTACCG
>NZ_SZXN01000014.1:15705-18871 GCF_005281195.1 Citrobacter sp. wls613 | reverse complement strand
CGCTCAGCAACAGCAGTAGCGCCAGGCTATATTTATAGATTCGGTTATTTTCCATTAATCGTTATTCTCCCATTTTTGCTGATACTGCGGTTCAACCGGCTCAAAATGGCACAGTGAGCTATATAATGGATTATCATCACAGTGCAGCTTATATTGCTTACTGCAGTTGGGAGAAAAAGAATAACCGTAGGTTGGTTTTTCCTTTAAACGTGACACGAGCTCATCGAAATCGCGCAATTCTAGTTTGTCGATGATGTTATCCAACTCGTCATCACTATCAATACCCGTCTGCAGGAATATCCGGATATTCTTTTGTGCCATTTTAACAACCGTATCCTCATTACCCTGATACACCGTTCCCGTTGCGGTAATGCGCGTCAACACCTTTTTCCACTCTCGCTTGGTTTGGATACTGGACAAAATAAACATTACCGCTTTTTTTCGTTCATGGTTGGTATCCGGGATGATGCCATCCCCCTGGTTATTAATATCAATACGATCGTACGCGCCGTCTAAGGTCAGGATATACAGGGCAGAACCTTTTGCTTCAGGCGAATAAAGATACACGTTACCAGGATTGCTATTAATTTCAGACGCAAATTTATTGCGTTTTGCCGACTGATCTCTTGCAGTCATGATTTCTGTAAATGTTTTTTGAACAAAGTCAATGAAATCATCTCGAACATTATGAAATTCAGCCTTCATCTTATCATAATACTCTTTGTATCTTTTCTCCTGGTCCATCAACAAAATATATCCCAAAGCCTTAAATGCTTCTTCCTCAATAATCACCCAGTGCCTATAATCCATGCCATAGAGTTGATAGATAACCCATACTGCGAATTCCATAAACAGTTCAGGAGTAATTTCACCCTCCACGAGGCCCTTCGCGCCGGGGCCCAAACACAAACTGCCATGAATATGAAACCTGAATCTTCCTTTGACAAAGCGAACCCTAAATTCACCACTGGCCCCTGCGCCTAACTGAACTTCGCCCCCCACTTTAAGTGAACCAAAATTCTGAAATGTTCCCAAATGCTCTTCTTTCTTTTTATCTTTCTCTTTTCTGAGTTGGATTAATTTTGCCATCGTTGCGGAGTCAAGCATTAATTCAGGATCAAGACCTAACTTTCTTAACATGGCCGGAATTTCCGCAACCAGTGAAGTGAAGGGCTTCAGCCACTGTAATGTTCCCCCTAAGCTTGCACCAACTTTAGCACCACCAAAGGCTTCAGCTTTTACTTCCAGTCCCTTTTTTGCTTTGCCTTTATTACCCTTAACTTTTACACCTTCTTTTCGTTCTGCAAATGTCGAACTTTTGGTGCTATTACCCATTAATAACTGTTTATTATTATGAGTCACAAACTGTAGGTTAGCTTCTACCTTAGCCGACGCGCCAACATATCCTGTTAACTCCCCGTCTATCTTTGCTCTCAGCACACCAATATTGGCTTCATCCGTATCATTAATCATAAATTTAAGAGGCCAGCCGGTTCGGTCTGGAACATAAATAGTAGAATTAACTTTCCCGGAAAATACCGTTAACTCAGCCTTGGCCTCACCCTTTATTTTAACTTGTCCGGTATCTGGATCCCAGCTGTTAAGAGTTGAAGCATTCGCTGTCAAGCGCATAAATTGAGCACCCGCGGAAACATCAATATGCTCGCCTGTTTTCTTATAAGCTTTATCATTCCATACAGAAGCCCATTCAGTTAATGTATCTTCAAATTTGATGTTGGCACTAACAATCATTGTGCGATCCATCATTTGATTGATCTTTACCCTGGCCGCTTTCAACTTCTCTGATAAAGATTTTATATCGATACCAATAATATTATTATCTTTATCTTTGGTGAAAATATTATCACCACTAAAATCATCCACGGAAATCACTGTGGATTTTTCTTTAAACTTCTTATAATCTTCTTCTTTTATATAAGAATAAAATCGACCAAAGGCATTTTTCTTAACATCTTCAATGGGTATTAGCTCAATTATTGGTTTATATCCGCTTTCTTCATTGAACTCGCCTAACTCCTGTTGCAGATTTTTAGTTGCTGTTTGTAGCTCACCTTCGGCCTTTGAAATTTCTTTTTCCAGTTCAGGCAACCGGTCCTTATTGGCAGTGTCTTTTAACTGAATACCATATTTTTCAATAGCGTTGGAGTATTTACCCTTTGCAATATGATGTGTATTTACCAAATTACTCAGCTTACTCATTGTTTTCTCAAACGCGCTGGCATCCGCTTCATCAATAAAGATTAACTGTAATTTGTCAATCCTGAAATAACATTGGCAAGATTTGACAATCACAACTTTTACATTCGATTCAACTTTACTTAGTTTATGATCTGCTGCTGGCTTATCTGATTCACTCATAATCTTTTCCTTGATTATTCAGATGTATAATGCCTGTAAAAACGGATGATCACCTCACTTCACCGGACTCGGGTGGTTAACGGCGCAGCGCACGGTTTTGTCGGTTGGTGGATAGCCTTTATTTCCCGGATCGGTTTTATAGCGCACCATGGTCAGCCCGCGCCCCGGCCCTGAGTAGTCCTGGCTGCGCAGCACCCGCGTGTAGTACCCGTCCGGGTCTTTGAATACCGGCTGCTCCGGGCCCTGCGGGTCTTTTACCGGCGAATGGCTGTAGTATTCCGGGTCATACCAGTCCTTCATCCATTCCCAGCCGTTTCCGGCCATGTCGTAAATTCCCAGCGGATTGGGGGGACGGAAATCCCGGGGAAGCGGGGATAGCCACTTGAGGGTCAGGCCTGCCTTTTTTGCATACTCTTCAGCATCCAGCTCAGTGGCAATATTGATGCCCCTGCGATTTTCTATACGTATCGTGCCGTCATTAGTGGGCGCCACCACATATTTACCCCGGCTACGCGCCGCGTATTCCCATTGCGCCTCCGTCGGCAGCGAGAACGGCAGGCCCGTCACCTCCCCCAGCCACGCGCAGTACCGCCCCGCTTCGTGCCAGTCCACGCGGGCTGGTGCATCCGGGATTCGTCCCATCTCGTTCCACTTCTGCCGGCTGATACGCCCCTTAACCTCTCGGCCCTTCAGGCCATTCCAGGCCAGATAAAACTGGTACTGCTGGTTGCTGGCTTTGAACTTACTCAGCGAATAGCTGCTTAACTCCACCCGGTGTAATGGCTTA
>NZ_SZXN01000014.1:15450-15695 GCF_005281195.1 Citrobacter sp. wls613 | reverse complement strand
TCGGCAGCGAGAACGGCAGGCCCGTCACCTCCCCGAGCCACGCGCAGTACCGCTCCGCTTCATGCCAGTCCACATGCGCAGGTGCATCCGGGGTTCGTCCTTTTTCTCTCCATCGTTTTAATCGCCGTTCGTCTACTTTTCTCCCGGAGAGGCCATTCCAGGCCAGATAAAACTGGTACTGCTGGTTGCTGGCTTTGAACTTACTCAGCGAATAGCTGCTTAACGCCACCCGGTGCAAAGGCTTG
>NZ_SZXN01000014.1:0-15440 GCF_005281195.1 Citrobacter sp. wls613 | reverse complement strand
TGCAGCCGGGCCTGCTCTTCCGCACTGTGCAGGGGGGTGACTGAGGTGGGGTTTTGATCGCAGCCAGCCATCGCGCTGACGGCCAGACTCAGGAGTAATAACGGATATTTTATCTTCATGACCATTCCTCAGAATTTGCGCCAGACAGCGGTGAAAATGTTCCCATACGCGGATAAAAGGGGTTATCCGCCGTCGTTAAGCGATACACAGTGGTATTGTTCATCGTTAGGGCATACCCCCAGGCAGGCGTCGTTCTTAATCTCTTATAGATAAGATCCATTTCACGGTCTTTATCGAAACCTTCCTGCAGAAAACGCCTTACCGCGTTCATTGAATTTTGCGCCACCATATATTTTAAGGCAGAGTTCCCCTCTGCCATATCACTCCCACTGGTATTAAATCGGCTAAATATCTGGAACCATTCGCGCTGCGTCTGAATGGATTGTAAAACAACAATAATCGCTTGTTTGCGCTCCTGATAAATATCGATAAAATAATCACCGCGATTATCAAAATCAAAATGATCCGCGACGCCGTGGCGGGTAAGCAGGTAGAGTAATATTCCTTTGGCCTCAGGAGTTCGCATCAGAAGTAAATCAGGGCTCTTAATAATATTTGCTGCCAGCTTATTTCTTCTTTCAGAATCACCAAAGACAGATTCAATGTCTTCAATTAAGTCATCAAATTCCTCACCTATTGACTTGACCGTTTCACTGCAAGCTGATAACCCATTTTTAATTGACTCTTCCATATCTGAAAGCAATAAAACACTAACCTGGGTAAAGGCCTCAAAAGCTTTCTGTGCCACTATTTCGAAAAACGCGTAGTCTTATCCATACAGCTGATAAATGAGCCATTTTGAAAATTCATAAAATTTGTCGAAATCCACTTCGGCTTCAAAACTGCCTTTTGCCCCGAGTCCGACACAGAGGCTGGCCGCGATTTTGAAACAAAACTTACCGTTAACGAAATCACACTGAAAAGTACCACCAATTCCGGCACCGGCCATTCCAACTAGGCTTTCAGTAAAGGTACAAAAATCGGCGAACTCGTTAGCTTCTTTGGCATCGTCTCCGGTCTTGCCCTGGCGCACGGTTAGTTCCGGCGGCTGCAACCACTGTACTCCACCTGCGAGCTTTAGTTCTGCGCGCGCGCCGCCAAAAGCTTCTGCGCTAACTTTGGCGCCATCTTCGTTTTCCTCTCTGGCCTTATGGAAGGTTGCTCCGCTCACATGCCGTTCACTAAATCTCGGTAGGCGCCCGGCACTGTTACCCATAATCATTTGCTTACCGCCATAGGTGGTAATCTGCAATTGCGCTTCAGCCTGGGCAGAGGCGCCCACAAAGCCAATCAGTGAGGTTTTCAGATAGAATCTGAGCATTCCCATTTTTAATGGTTCAGTTCGATTTTCAGGCTGAAATGTCAGGCTCCAGCCGACGCGATCCGGAAGATAAAATGTCGTTTCAACAATGCCAGAAGCCAGAGAAAGCGTGGCCTTGAACTCACCTTTGATAGCCAACTCTCCGGTTGATGGATCCCATTCCGCAGAAGCCGCCAAATTAGACGTACAGCGCATGAACTGCGCCCCAGCTGAAAAATCGATAAACTGGCCAATTTCTTTATGCGAAACCAGACTGTTATTCCAGCTTTCTGCCCAGCCCGTTAACGTCTCATCTATTAATTTCTTGTCGATTGGATCAAAAAGGTTTACACCTTTATTTTCGAATTCAAGATCTTTAATTTGCTTTTTTAATTTGGCAACTGATATACCTGTTATATTACCATTCTCTCTTTTTAGGATATTATCCGCATCCGATTGTTTAAATTTTACTTTATGTCTGACTCCTGCTCCCAAATTATCAACATATCCTTTTTTTGCAAAAGCATAGCGTTTCTTAGTGCCAGCGCCACCATTTTTTCGAGAGATAGGGATGAGCTCAACCACATCCTCATAACCAGCACCTTCAGATTCAAACTTACCAATTACTTTTTGTATAGCATCCCTTTTACTAGTTAAATTAGCTTCTTGACTAGCAATGTTATTCTCTTTATCAGTAAGGGCGGCACTTTCCTCTATTTTTGAATTTAATACACCAAACTCCTCAACAGCTTTAGAATATCCCTCGTTAGCCTGATGAAATTCATCAACTGCCGTCATTATTTCACTGGCATGCTCATCAAGATTTTTCGCTGCTGCCGTCGTTAAGAATAGTAACTCCTGATTTTCGGTACAATAATAGATATCACATGATTCATGTGATATCTGTAAGGCGTTATTTTCTTTTTTACTTAACTGATTCTCTGCTACGGGTAATGTGGATGTATCGCTCATGATACCAACCTATTTTATTCAAAGAATAACTTCATAGTCTGGGGTTCAAGGCCGTAATGAGATTGGGTATATCCATTCTCATCAGTCACACCACGAATAGTTTCACCACTTTCAGTTTCAATACGATATTTAATGTACGGTTTAGGCTTCCCATCCCCTTTATCAACGATCTGAAAAGCACCATTCATAGGGTATTTATATTGCGGGTCAGAAACACTCATCGGCTTAAGCGCTTTTTCAAGGATGCCTACTCCGCCCCACTGGATATCAAGACTTTTTAGCTTAAGACTCCCCGGTGCGCCAAGCTCGATGGATCCATCTTTGATTTTTATATACGCTCCGCCAGTACTGGTGAGTGTAATCCCCTGCTGGGCGTTTAAAACAACTTCACCATTAACGCTATTAATATTCATCGTTTTATCTGACTGCAATCGCATGGCATCAGTTTGCGCCTGAATATCGATCATTCCTCTGGCGGCAAAAATTTTCATACCCATTTTTTGGGCAAACAGACTAATTGCGTCTCCGGCGGCAACGGTCAGACGTTTAAACAACGTCAGATCTGCATTTTCTCCTGTTGTGACAGTTAAAGAATGCCCCGTGGTAAGCTGTATATTTTTAGGTGTGGCCACACCTATGCCAGCAGGGGCATTCAGTAACAAACCCGCCCCTTTTAATTGCGCCAGCGTTTTCGTCAGTTCCTGCTGTGAAGCGATATCGGCATCAAGTGAACCGGATACTTTGGCACTACTCGCTAACGCTGTAACCAGTTCGAGTGCATTTTGCAGCTCAGCAATTGCAGCACGCATGTCCAACATCTCTCCCTGGGCCTGCGGCTGGTTATACGCACTAATTAAGACCCCTTTACCGCCGCGTACCGCCACCCAGTCGTCCGTGCGTAGCTCTGCCCCTTCTCCCCGCAACGCACGCTGTGCATCCACGTTATGCCCCAGGTTTAGTTGCGTCTTCCCGCCGTACTCGGTGCTGAGTTTGACGTGCTCCTCGCCCCGTTTATCCTCCATACGCAGCTTGTTGTTCGCCGGCGTGCGGATGACGTTACGCGTGTTGTTTGCGTCCGTCACGTGGTCCGGGTGCCGCGAGTCATGCAGCGCGTGGGCGATATACGGTCGGTCCGGGTCTCCCTCGTGGAACGCCACCGCCACCTCCGTACCCTGTATCAGCGGGAAGTGAATACCGTAGGTGTCGCCGCCGTAGGGTTTGGCAAGGCGCAGCAGCATGCTCTCATAGCCCTGCTGTTTGCTGTCCTGGTCTGCGTCGAACTTCACCCGGTACAACCCTTCCGCCGTCTGGTGAGCATACATATCCCCGCTCTTCGGGCTGCTGACCCGCGCCGTCAGCGTGCCGCTCACCTTCGGCCTCGGCTTCAGCGCCGGGCGCCAGCACTGCGTCTCACTGTACGGCACACCCGCCAGCGTCACCTTCAGCGCCTCCTTCCTGCTGCCGCTGAAACCGGTGCGGATGACCACCACCGGCTGCTGCAGCACGCCCGGCAGCGTCGACGGCACGCTGCTGTCCGTCACCGTCAGCACCTGCCCCGGACGCAGCCCTGCATCCGTACTCACACCCGTTATCAGCGTCTGCTCCGCCAGAAAACGCTCATGGTCCAGCCGCGCCCAGAAGTTCGCCGTCTCCGGGGCCGGGTCGGATGCATCCCCCGCCTCCAGATGACGCGGTTTGTAGTGATACACCTCGCCATAGCGCATCTCTTCACCCTCGCCACTGGTGATATCCGCCCTTGCCGACTGCAGCACTTTCTGCGCTTCACGGTGGTTGTAATCTTTCGCTGTCACCCCCGCAGGTGCCACCTGATACCGGATGTTCAGACTCCAGACGGAGTCTGCCCCGCTGTCGCTCATCCCTGACGGACTGTCCAGCGCCAGCCGTTTGTCAAACTCATAAGCACTCTGCTGGTCAGCAAAATGCACCACTTCCGTGCGCGTATCCGGCTGCAGCGTGAAGAAGTAAAATATCCCCACTTCCGCCAGCAGACGCTCGATAAACGCCAGGTCACTCTCCTGGTACTGGTTTATCTGCTCACGCTTCGGGTAACTCTGCGTCAGCGTGAACTCATACTCCCAGCCGCGCAGCGCGTGCTCCTGCAGGATTTCGCCCACCACCTCCGGGACCGATTTATTCACGAAGAAACGGTGCGTGCGGAACTGTTTATCCAGCAGGGAGAGATAAGGCTCCACGATGATTTCGTGGCTGACCTGGTCCCGCGACCCCGCCAGACGCCGGAAGTGGGTGACCACGCCGTGCACAAACTTCACCGGCCGGGCACTGAGTAATTCCCCGCCTTTCATCGTCAGTAACGCCGGCTGGTTCAGGAACATATCGGCGGTCAGTTTAGGGCTGGTGCAGGTGAAATAAATCGAATAATGGTAGCGGACGCTTAACTGCTCCAGCCCCTCAAAACGCTCCACGTCTAATTTATACGGACATGAGGAAATAGTCAGACTATAGCGATTAAGCGAGGCTTCTGGTGTTGCTGGTTCCAAATTCATAGGGTTAACTCCGTTTAATAGCCCGACGTCAAAATCAGTTGAAAAAATGCGCTTTATAATTCATCAGAAAATTACTGCTCGCCATACCCCGATAAATAATCAGAACATCATTTATCAAACGCATATCGATAACTGACAAGCAACGCCCTTCGTGTTAAATTAGATCGTTATAGATAATCATCCCAATGACTACGCACGTGAGGCCAGAAAAGCCGCATCAAAACATACCCTAAAAAAATCAATAAAATGCTTACCGCACCCCAGAAATATCGATAATTATCTTCAGAAATAAAAAAGAACCAAATAGAAAAACCGATACCCAGAGTGCATAAAATATCACCTACTGCGAATATACAAAAATACATTAAATATATAGTTATATTTCTAAACTTCCCAGACCATCCAGAAAACATTGGCAAACCTCATTAAAACAATCTATATTTGTATTACTAATATCAATCGCTTTCTCAAAGGGTTTCACAATATCCTCAACAAGGAAATAAAGAAGATCCAAATCCCCCCGATCTCTTAGCTTTTGATAGTGAGACGGATTTCTTTCGGCAAGATAGCGGGATGTATAGATTGCTCTGGATACCTCCGCCCCCACTGCAAGAATTGTACCTATAGCAGCACCTGAAAAAAACGCAGCGACCAATCGTTCTGAGATCAGAATACCAAGATTAATGCCAGTTAATTTAGAAAATAACACTTTCCCTGCAATATTCCCGGAAACCCTCTCCGCCATTAAAACAAGATTTACTCTGGAAGCAAAATCATCAATAAAAACTCCAATAACTTTACCTATCAACTCCTTATTGAATGTTACTCTCTTAATAAGTAACGCAAACCTGTATGTATCATTCTGATTATTCCAACGATGTTCTGTATCCAGAAAATCATAGGCCAGATACCCCATGCTCACTGGGAATGATATAAATCCTTTTGCCAGAGCACCTAAAAAACCAGAATGATCAACATTAATCGCATCGAGCATATCTGTTGCTATATCTTTTGCACTATCCATATTTAGTCCTTTAGAAAAAGGTACGACACAGCACAAAATAAAGCCCAGCGATATGCTTATCACTGGACTTTATTTTCTCATTCGGGATCTAATATGAGCTCAATGCCCCCTTCATCACTCCAGCCCAAGGTAAGCTGCTGAGGTTTTTGCTGTGCGGCAAGATACGTTAACAACTGCTGGCTGAGTACTGGCAAGATTTGTTGATTCAGTAGACTGTCAATATTCCTCGCCCCCGTATCCGGCAGCAGGCAAGCGGCGGTCAGGGCATCAAAAAGGTTCTCGGATATCGTTGTGGTGATACCGTAGTGACGCAGTAATCGCTGGCTAACCTGATCCAGTTTCATCTGTACAATCGTACGTAACGCCGGTTCACTGAGCGGATGGTAGATAATGGTCTGGAAGCGCGCCAACAAGGCTGGCTGGAAGTGATCGCGTAAAAGTGGACGCAGTAGTTCATGCAAACCGGACTCTGTCGTTTCCGGCTGTTCATCCAGCATCTGCATAATAGAATCGCCGCCCAAATTGGAGGTCATCAAAATAACGGTGTTACGAAAATCAATTTCACGCCCTTCACCATCGCGCATAAAGCCGCGATCGAACACCTGATAGAACAGGTTCATGACATCCCTGTGCGCCTTTTCTACTTCATCCAGTAATACCACGCTATAGGGGCGTTTTCGCACGGCTTCCGTCAGAACTCCGCCCTGACCATACCCTACGTATCCCGGAGGTGATCCTTTGAGCTGGCTCACGGTATGCGGTTCCTGATATTCAGACAGATTAATGGTAATCAGCGACTTTTCACCGCCAAAGAGGATGTCGGCCAGCGCCAGTGCCGTCTCCGTTTTCCCGGTCCCGCTGGGTCCTGTGAGCAGAAACACACCCTGCGGGCCGTTTTCCGGTGTAAGGCCCGTTTTTGATGCACGCAGACGCTGCGCAATAGCGTTCAGCGCATACTCCTGGCCAACAACGCGTTTACCCATTTGGGTTTCGAGCGTCAGCAAATCGGCCTGGGAATCCTTCAGTAATGAGGAAATAGGAACACCGGTCCAGTCAGCAATTACCGTGGCAACAGCACGTGCATCCACATCCGGAAACAGCAAAGGATTACCCTGCTGAAGTGCATTAAGCTTGTGCTGCAATTCAGTCGTTTCTGCCTGACGCGAAATATCACGACGGCAGTCAATAAGCTGCTCAGTGAGGGTCATTTCCTGACCATACTGGGTTTCGCGTTCATCAAGTTCGACCAGCAGACAGTTTTCCTGCTGTTCAATTGCCGTCAGTCGTTCAGCATGTTGACCATTGCCTACGGCGATATCTTCAAGTAGTGCCTGCTTTTCCATTTCAAGCGCGGTGATCTCTGACTTTAAACGCGTGAGGGGTTCAGGAACAGTATCAAGACTCATCCGCACCCTGGCACCTGCAGTATCCAACAGGTCAACAGCTTTGTCCGGCAATTGTCTTCCCGTAAGATAACGGCGGGAGAGCGTAACAGCAGTTTTGACCGCTTCATCGGTGATATGCACGCCGTGGTGTTTGGCATAGCGCGATTTCAAACCACGCAGCATCAGACAAGCCGTTTCATCATCCGGCTCATCCACTTTTACCATTTGAAAGCGCCGTTCCAGCGCGGCATCACGCTCAAAATATTGTTTATATTCGCTCCAGGTGGTCGCCGCGATGGTCCGCAGCTCCCCTCTGGCTAGAGCAGGTTTGAGCAGATTAGCCGCATCCGCGCCCCCCGCCTGATTACCTGCACCAATGATGGTGTGAGCCTCATCGATAAACAGCAAAACTGGCGTTGGGGACTGCTGCACGGCATCAATAATGTTTTTCAAACGCTGTTCAAACTCACCTTTCACTCCCGCTCCCGCCTGAAGCAGGCCAAGATCCAGGGTGCGCAGCGTCACCGATTTCAGGCTATCCGGTACGTTACCTTCAGTAATGCGAAGCGCCAGGCCTTCTACCAGCGCGGTCTTACCCACTCCTGGCTCACCGACCAGAATCGGATTATTTTTCCGCCGACGTGACAATACATCCACCATCTGGCGAATTTCATTATCGCGACCAAATACCGGGTCGATATCGCCGGCACGCGCTTTCGCGGTCACGTCCAGGGTAAATTTATCCAGTACACCTTGTAATGCTGGCGACAACGTCGACTGAGCCAGGCCAGGACGCACTTCGTCATCTGGAAAAACCTGCGCCAGAGCGGCTTCTTGCTGTCTTTCCGGACGCTCATCCGACTGGGCATTTAGTAACGGCAGGAGCCGTTCCAGTTGGGTATGCCCGGCGCTCAGAAGCGGCCACAAACCATCACACTTCAGTAGCGAAGGCTTTCCCACCAGCGCCATCAGCAGATGTACGCCGCGTATTTGCGAATTTTCATCCGTCGCGGCACATAGCCAGGCCTGTTGCATTAAAGAAATAAGCGGTTCTGACAGCTGCGGACGGCTTTTAACGGAACGAGACTGGACATCAAGATGTGCCAGCAACGACTGCCAGAGATTATCAATATCCCATTCATAGCGCCGAGCGATTACCGTAATATCGCCCTCCCCTTGCTCCAGTAACTTCAGTAACCAATGCTCAGGTGTAATTTCTGCATGCGCTCGCGTTTGACATAACGATGCCGCAGCTTCAAGAGCCTGCGCGCAGTAAGGGTTGAGGCGCCGTAATAACACTGCTGACTGATGTTCCATTTGCTTCCTGACTCCCTGTATCCAGACACGCTACCGCCCCTGGCCGTAATCCAATGCCCATAAGGTAATATTGACGTTGTCACTCTCTGCTGAACGTGCTTTCCAAGCGCTCAGCAGAGGGCAAAAAAAAACGGATGAGGAAATCCTCATCCGTTTGAGCATTACGCGGTGGTACGCTCGTTCCAGGCGTCTGAATGGATGATATTGCCATCCTTGTATGTCCAGACGATCTTCTCGTAGCGCAGCTCAAGCTGCTCCAGGTGGTTGTGCTTCTCTTTGGCAGGGTCTTTGATGTCGTGCATCACTGGGTTTACTTTCACGACTTTGACGTTATGCAAAGTCGTATTGAAGTACTCCACTTCCTGACCCGCATCATTGATGCGATACCATTTAAATTCCGCCTGGCGCAAGGTCTGACCCGTGGTAACAGCCTTGTACAGATACGGGCTGGATGCATCGATTTCCTTGGTGAACATGAACGGCGTATGAATACGCGTCCCGGTCAGCTTACCGGTGTTATTATCGGTAGGGATGTACAGGTTATGTTCCTGAGCCACCACTTCGATACTGCCCTCACGATCTTTCACATCAACAGAACCTTTGATGTCCGCGCCGCCGTCGTCCTTCAGCCATAAGTAGACTGGAATAGCCATAATTCTTTCTCCATTTTTTACTTCGCTAATGCGTCACCGCCTTCCGGTGACGGTTCCTTCATACCCGGCGTCCGACAGGCATCAGCCTGCGGCACCAGACTGATTTCTACACGACGGTTGGCAGCCCGGCCTTCCGGCGTATCGTTTGTTTTATCAGGGCGCGATTCACCGTAGCCCTGAACGGCAAAGCAACTCTCAGGTACATCGCCGGTGTCACGCATCCAGTCACGAACGGACTCCGCGCGTTTGAGAGAAAGTTGCTGATTTGATTTCTCATCGCCAACATCATCGGTATGCCCAGCGACAACAATCAGCCAACCCGGTTTGGCTTTGATATTGACCAGTGCGGCGATGAGAATTTTTGTTGAATCCGCTTTTAAGGCCCATTTGCCGGTATCAAACAGCGACATACTGTCGAGACGGACGGTTTGCAGTGCTGCGATCTTCGGTTTTGCAGGAGGCACCCAGTCACTGATAGCCGCCCGAAGCGGAGGAATCAGTCTCATACCCTGATATAGGCCCATTGAAAGAGAAAGCGGTTCACCACGCTGGTACCAACGATCAAGTCGCTCGATATCACGCCGCAGTTGGTCCTGAGCCTGAATTTTAGGTTCGACGGGATTGCCAGTCAGACGGCTATATAAAGTCAGATGATCGTTTGTGACTCTGATCAGATGCTGGTTATTGATAAAACTGAACAGCATCGCCAGACCAACAAAAACACCACACAGCAAGCCACTCACGCCTACTGTGCGTTGAAATGCCGTTAATGCCCGGCGACGAGATAAAAAAGACAAAGCCAGATCCGGAAATGGCAGTAAAACGGATTCAGAAGACACTGCAGGAGAAAGCGTTGTCTGACTGGCAATATGCTGCTGCCACAGATTATTTTCTCTGCCGCTTAAAGAAGTGAAGCACACCACGCGCAAAGCTGAAAAAAGAGACGGAACATTACGCCCGGCATCACCTTGCACGATTTTCAGCCAATTCAATAAGTTATCCAGCCATATGGCATGGGTAAGATGAAAATGGCGAGCCGGACGCTCTTCCGAAGAGAATGGGGCAAAATCGTCTAAGCCCGTGGCAGACTGCACCTCCGCATCCTGAGGCGTACGAATAAACCAGCGCGCAGTTTCTTTACACTCAGGATAATTCAACCAACAGCACAACCATAACGGTGGTATTCCTGATAGCCAACGCCGACTCTGCATTACCACACGCCGCCAACTGAGCAGCATGTGCTTAAGCGCGTCTTCATCGTTATGCTGTTCCGGGGTCAACGCCAACATAACGGAAACCCGCATCAGAAGACCCGGACGTTGTACCGCTATTTGGCGAACCAGAACCGCAAAATGTTCCGGTGTCTGGACGCATAGATACCAGCCCTGTGAGCTTTCACAAGAAGCCCCTCGTGCGACAAACAATCGCTCA
Organism: Citrobacter sp. wls613; assembly: GCF_005281195.1. Taxonomy (NCBI): domain Bacteria; kingdom Pseudomonadati; phylum Pseudomonadota; class Gammaproteobacteria; order Enterobacterales; family Enterobacteriaceae; genus Citrobacter; species Citrobacter sp. wls613. Next base: position 4,773 of record NZ_SZXN01000014.1, on the reverse strand, counting down.
CTATCACCACACACCAATACCACCGGCCCTTGAAAACTTTCAGGGGGTAGAGGCACGTCAATACCCGAATGATCAGATGCAAGTTGGCTATAGTGACGCCAGCCATAAACGATCCCTGGAATGGCCAACACCAAAATCAGAACGCTAAGACCGCCTCGCACACCGGTACTTACCGGGCTGAATCCCCAGATCAACAACAATGCCAACACGGTTGCCAGCACGTAGTTCACGATCCCTCGCAACTGGATCATGTCTTAACCTTGTCCAATAAGCAGAGTAACCTGCTCCTGCAGGACGTGAGAAAATACCAGCCACATGGCGCCTAACGTCACCGCCCCCACAACCCAGGCCGACCACCAGCGACGCTGCCCACCAGAAAAACCTGAGGCTCGAATGACCACAGGAGCATCGTGCTTTAATTTAAAAGGCATAGCCTGAGCCGCCAGCGCTTCAAGCACATCCTCACGACGTTCATCTCCCTGCTCACGATAACGGCCAACAAAACCGAGCGTGACCGCACGATAAAAACAGGTTAATACCGCGATATCGGGAACGGGCTCCCGAAGTACCGTACGGATACGTTCCCAAAGCTCTTCTCCGGCGTTGGTGGTATTAAAATAGCGGGCTTGCAATGGTGTGGCCAGCCAAGTGATATAACCGCTGTCCTGCCGATTACGGTTCAATACGCTTTCATCCAGTAATGCACATTGCGTATACAGCATGTGTTCAACGCTATGATCGCTGTATCCCATTTCACGTAAGGCTTCACGCGCAGAATCAACCCACTGACAGGCGCGCCGATAGAGCGCGGCCCCATCGTCTACGTCGGCGCCACTACGTAGCTGGCTTACGGCAAGCCAGGCCGGCCAGAAAACCTGATCGATGTCCTTCTTCATGTCGTTTAATCCCTTAATACTGCGAACAGCTCAAGTTGAATTTCTCCTAGCGTTCCTGGGACATAGAAGGCGCAATTACCCGCCTCCAGCATTGCCTGGGCAGCAGGATGATTAATCTCAAGCGCAAAATATTGGTTTTCCAGTCGTAACGGGATAGCCGCAGGTACATGAGTCAACGGTTTTAAAGGCACACCACTGAGCGCCACATTGACGACATCAGACACATCGGCTCGGCTACCTGCTTTGCAAAGCTGTGGAAACTGCGTCAGGAGTAAATGCGCAGGAAGATCCGAACGGACAGAAAGGTAAAAATCAGCCCCTTCACGCAATCGGGCATCCGCCAGAACGCCATACCAGAACTGTCGCTCCTGTATTAGTTCAATAGAGACAACACGAGAAGGCAGGCTGGCTTCCAGCAGTTCTACCAGCAGGGCAAACAATGGCGGGAATACGCGATCTGGATGGGTATGCTGATAAGGCGGTACAGCATTGACATCATGATCCAATGAAAACGTCAGGAGACTGCCTGCCAGTCGCGCCAGTTCTCGCCACAGTAGTTCAGGATGTCGTCCGGGATTTTCTAGCATTTCACTCAGCACGGGCTCCGCGCTATTGAGCGCATTTAGCAACCAAAAAAGCGATACATCTGCTACGGCAAAATCTGCCATTCGTTCGTTACTTTCGCGTCGCAACGCCATCAAACGGCGGCATCTGGCCCGGATGCGGTGCACCAAATCGCTCAGTAAATTCATCAATAAGGGGCTTGCCGTGAGTGAAAGTGAAGGCGGTAAAAAATCCCCCCCTAACTCCCATTGCCCTTGGGCATTTCGAATAAGACAAGCGACCGGACAGGTCAGATAAGCACTGTTATCATCATGGGCATACCGCAGCGTAATAGCATTCCGTAATACCGCCATATCAGTCCGTTCCTGGCCGGATAAGTCCTGGACGGGTAACCACTCCTGTTGCCAGCGACAAGGGCGACTGACACCGCCCCCTAATGACAAATTGCCGCCGTTTGCAGAAAGCAGCGGCAATGCCAGCACGACATCAACGTTGTTGTAGCCAGTGAGATGAGATAAATCACACGCCGGAGGCAGGTTGTCTGAAACACTCGTGTCCACTAACGTACCGTCAGGGAAACGCACGACCAGATTGACCGGATTTAAGCGAAAAACAGCCAGTGCACTTTCGTCAAACTCTGCGCTGATGACTCCCCACGGAGATGACAGTGACATACGGGCAACAACGTCAGCCACATAAGCATCCCAGCGTGTTTGTTGCTGAAACTGTTGGGGGGCCAGAAAGGCCCCTTCGCTCCATAATGGACGATAAATCTTCATCGCACCTCCTGTGCTCGGTATCGTTAAGATTTCGACTTCGGCATCTGTGAAACCAACGACAAGCTGACGTCCATCCCCTCAACCTGGAAGTGAGGAATGGCATACAGGCGCACACGGAAGAACCCTGGGTTATCCTCAATGTCCTCCACCACAACTCGCCCATCACGAAGCGGATGTGAGGCCTGCAAATCATCACCTGGATCCGTCATTTCGGTTACCAGACTGCGTAGCCAGTTGTTGAGTTCAAGTTCGAGCAAGCGACGATCTTTTGTCGTACCAATATTCTCGCGCTGCAAAATTTTCAGGTAATGCGCAATGCGGGAAAGCAGGAAAATATACGGTAGGCGTGAGTTAATTCGGCTGTTCGCTGTCGCTTCTGGGGTATCAAACTGAGCCGGTTTTTGCGCCGAGCTAGCAGAAAAGAAACAGGCGTAATCTCGATTCTTATAATAAGAAAGAGGAATAAAGCCAAGATTAGCAAACTCAAATTCGCGGGTTTCAGGGATCATCACTTCAGACGGAATCTTCACCTGATTACCGGTACCCAAATCGTACAAATGGATCGGTAAGTCTTTAACCGCGCCACCTGCCTGTGGGCCACGGATCTGAACGCACCAGCCATTCTTGATAAAACTTTTCACCATGTTCACAGCAAAAGAGAAAGATGCACTGGTCCACAGGTATTTATCGTGATCGGGACCTTTAACCTCTTCGACATAGTTAAAGCTACGTACCGGCACGGTATCAGGGCCATACGGCAGGCGGCCAAGTACCCGCGGCATTGTCAGCCCGATATAGCGGGAATCATCACTATCACGAAATGCTTTCCACTTGATGTATTCAGCACGTTCAAAATAATCGTTGATATCTTTAATCGCGGCGACGTCTTCCATATTATCTTTCAGGAAGAATTTCGGACCGACTGCGCCAATGAATGGCATATGACAAGCCGCTGAGACACCAGAAATATTGCGCAGAAGCGCAATATCTTGCGGGCTGTTGTCGAATTCATACGCGGAGATCATTGCAGCAATAGGCTCACCGCCAGGCTGATCGTATTCTTCAATATAAACATGACGATACAACCCACTCTGGATGAGCTCCGGCGCATCGTCAAAGTCATCGCGTAATGCGTCTTTACTGATATCCATCATTTCGACGCGAACGTTACGGCGAAAATCGATACCCATAATCATCGAATGCAAACCGCGCCAGAGCGATTCCTGCTTTTGGAATTCAGCATGGTGCATAACTTCATTGACCTGATCGCTAATCTGTTTGTCCAGACGCGCAATTTGGTCATCAAGTAGCGTTTTATCCAGACGCTCCAGTGGTTGTGTCGCATCTGCCAGACATGAGACTAAAACCTGAATGGCAGCGGTCACACGTTCAGCCGGAGCCGCATCGGAAAGCGCTTCATCACTCTGCCACGCATCGACATTTTTCAATGAAGAAACCGGAGCAAGATTAATTTTGTCAAAGAGGGACTGATAAACACTGCGCTCACCCGTCGTGGTGGTAGCCGCAGCTGAAGAGGTATGTTCCTGAACAGACATCAACATATTCCTTTAATGATCCTTTACTATTCCAGCCGCTTAAGCGGAGGAAACCCTGTATAGCGTTAAATCTCTTCTGGCATCATTGTTGCCAACTCATCACGCAACTCCTGACTCAGGGCAGGATCTTTAAGGACGATTTCCAGCTCACGGCGAAAAGCGGCGTTATCAAGTAAATTAGATTTCAAATCGCGCAGTAAATTACGCATTGCCAATAGCACGCGGAGTTGTGGGATATTTCGCGCTACCTGCTCCGGTTCAAAATCACGGATATTCTTAAAAGTAAGATTAATCTCTTCATTTAAACCGTCACCCGCTAACGTATTTACCACACTCAGGTTCACGGTTGGAGAGAACTTTGCTAACACGTCATTGAAATTATTTTTATTAATATCAACCTTTTCACGCTCAGATAATGGTCGCTGTTCTCTACCATTACTGAAATCACCCACAGTCAAAAGTTTTAACGGTAGTTCAACCTTCTTCTGAACGCCTCCTGTGTGTAGATCCAATTTAATGTTAACGCGTGCCGTCGGCACTTCATTCTGAAAACTGTCACCCATACGTCCCTCTCAAACCGGTGAATCCTACCGGTATATCACTTTTCCCAATGGCGCATTTTCCCTTTCCAATCACTCACAGCCTGACACCGTTGAGGGCGTTTTCTGCGTATGACGACCAGTGACTGTCAATAAGAATTAATGATTATAATTAGTATGCTAAGGTAATCCGATATTTTATAGACATTAAAAACTGATCGAAATCACTATTTCATCAAATAACACATTGATATTATTTATTTAAATCAAGGAAACAAGAAAAATTACATCTAATACAAACAAACAAAAATAATTAAATCAAAATGCATTCATTGAATTAATGACAAAATAAAAAAACAACTTCATTTGATGAATATCTGAATAATTTTATATAGCCACCACAACTAGGGAAGGTGCGAATAAGCAGGTCATTTCTTCC
>NZ_SZXN01000015.1:0-3645 GCF_005281195.1 Citrobacter sp. wls613 | reverse complement strand
TAAAACACTATCAATAAGTTGGAGTCATTACCATATTTACTACTGGTTTTACCCACACAGAATGCACATATCCGCTCAAAGCGTAGCATTTATGAACGAAGGACATGTGGCATTTATTTGTGCTTTACATTTTTTCCCTATCGGTTTTATTATCACAATGAAAAATGAAGGAACATACCCTGCCCACTCAACAAAATTAGATCTTGAAGATAAATTCCTTACATTTAATATGACCTCTATAAATTATGAGTATACGACATTTCCATTTGTAAATCTTAAGGGAAACCAAATGTATGCTATAAGCAACGGCCATACTTGTGTTAGTTATCCAATAATTAAGTGACTGCTAAATTATACAATCGACGCATGTTCACTTTCTACATATACCATCTATAATGTCCGCTCTTGGCACGCAGCGGACGAGCTAACAAATCTGAAGGTCCGCTGTGAGCGAAGAGCGGAAGTGAGAATTTGTCATGATTACCCTGATGCGGGACTAACATTGGCCTCTGATAATCAATGGAGAGCAGGTCAGGGTGACCAGTTCCATCTGAAAGAGATCGAAATTCACTGGCGTGAAGTGCTGCGCCTGGCAACCTCGATAAAGCAGGGAACCGTGACGAGCCAGCTACCCCAAGCAAAACGGACTTGCCAAAGCACTGAGGAAAATTGGCCGTATTGAACGAATGCTGTATATGCTCGACAGGTTCCGCGATCCGGCACTTCGTCGGCGGGTCCAGGCGGGACTGAATAAAGGAGAAGCCCGTAACGCGCTGGCGCGCGCGGTATTCCTTCTCCGTCTGGGTGAAATCAAGGATCGTAAACCGGAAAATCAGAGCTACCGCGCCAGCGGACTGACGCTGCTGACGGCAGCTATCTCGTTGTGGAATACCGTCTATATGGAAAGAGCGGTCGATGCCCTGAAGCGTAAAGGGATGAAGATCAACGAGCAACTGCTATCGCATTTGTCCCCGCTAGGCTAGGAACATGTTAAGTGAGAGAACCTCTACAAGTAAGGTTATTAATTGAATGATTTAAAGGGTCCGGCGCCACGGTCATCTCGGTGACGTCTGTCCGGAGACCTTTGAATAGGCCTCGTCACGAGGCCAAAATTATTCAACGGTTGTGAGGGTTGTCCACACCGGAATACCTATTCATACATAAACATCAATAGTATTTTCGAGGTTCTTATCTTCCCTTTTACCTGACTGAGTCTGCGTTTCCTTGTCCTGCTTCTCAGCCTGCTGTTTTAGTAACTGTTGTAATTGAGCAGACAAACTTTGAATTTGCTTTTGTATGATAGCCACCATCTCTTTCTTCTGATCGGTTGTCATACCATCTTCTGACGACACCTTACCAAGTTTTTCTGTAAGTGACTGTATCTTCTTTAAAATTTGTGATATCTGAGATGATTCACTATTAGCTGAACTGTTAGAACTTTTTATACTTGTATTAGTTTGTATTGATATAGACATAGAACCTCCATGGTAAATATATAGGTGTATCGGCATATACGCAGATATACTTTAGAATTCTTATGATTTATTTTTTCATTTTTTTCAGGCTGTTATATAGACTGGCTTGTTGCGGTGTTTAACGTATTACCAGACATGATTTTGAACGCGCTGGACAGCGTGGTGAGTGAATATCTTTTGGCTGAAGGCCGGAAAGTACATACTCTTTTTGGCTTTGTTGAATAAATCGAACTTTTGCTGAGTTGAAGGATCAGATCACGCATCTTCCCGACAACGCAGACCGTTCCGTGGCAAAGCAAAAGTTCAAAATCACCAACTGGCCCACCTACAATAAAGCCCTCATCAACCGTGGCTCCATAACTTTCTGGCTGGATGATGAAGCTATTCAGGCCTGGTATGAGTCGACAACGCCTTCATCACGGGGAAGACCTCAGCGCTATTCTGATCTCGCCATCACCACCGTTCTGGTCATTAAACGCGTGTTCAGGTTGACCCTGCGGGCTGCACAGGGTTTTATTGATTCCATTTTTACACTGATGAATGTTCCGTTGCGCTGCCCGAATTACACCAGTGTCAGCAAGCGCGCAAAGTCGGTTAATGTCAGTTTCAAAACGTTCACCCGGGGTGAAATCGCGCATCTGGTGATTGATTCCACCGGGCTGAAGGTCTTTGGTGAAGGCGAATGGAAAGTCAAAAAACACGGCAAAGAACGCCGTCGTATATGGCGAAAGTTGCATCTGGCAGTTGACAGCAACACACATGAAATCATCTGTGCAGACCTGTCGCTGAACAATGTGACGGACTCAGAAGCCTTCCCGGGTCTTATCCGGCAGACTCACAGAAAAATCAGGGCAGCATCGGCAGACGGCGCTTACGACACCCGGCTCTGTCACGATGAACTGCGGCGTAAGAAAATCAGCACGCTTATCCCTCCCCGAAAAGGTGCGGGTTACTGGCCCGGTGAATATGCAGACCGTAACCGTGCAGTGGCTAATCAGCGAATGACCGGGAGTAATGCGCGGTGGAAATGGACAACAGATTACAACCGTCGCTCGATAGCGGAAACGGCGATGTACCGGGTAAAACAGCTGTTCGGGGATTCACTGACGCTGCGTGACTACGATGGTCAGGTTGCGGAGGCTATGGCCCTGGTACGAGCGCTGAACAAAATGACGAAAGCAGGTATGCCTGAAAGCGTGCGTATTGCCTGAAAACACAACCCGCTACGGGGGAGACTTACCCGAAATCTGATTTATTCAACAAAGCCACTCTTTTTGTGTTTACACAATTTGTAGTTACGATAATCCATCCTCACGGCTGTTCCCTGGGCACGGTCATACCTAACCTATTTAGATTAAGTATTTAAAGATCAATTTCTTACAGTACTTTTAAGGGACAACTTCAAATCTCTGAATATATCATTATCAGTATTTCAGTTAATAATACCTTCAAATAAAAAAAGCGGTCCGGCGACATCCCCCGGACCGCTTCAATAAACTGTCTGATGTTATGTATTCATCAGTTTGCAAATATCATACCAGCTTATGGTTCAGATAGCCACGTTGCTTAATTGTTGTGCAATGTAACAAATGTGAGGTATGTGTAGGTAATCGTTATTTTTAGGACTTAATGCACCGGTATTCTGGGCTTCAAATTCATCGGGGTAATGGCAAGTTAATGAAAAAAAGACCATTCCTCACGGGGGAAAAATGGTCGAATAATAGTATCCTGGTTCTGTGTACGTCAGGGTTCCAGTAGGATAGCGTCTATTGTCATGAACGAAACGACAAATAAGGGGGTAAATATGCCTCATTTTTGTTAAGGAATTGTCTATATGAACTGTTACTCAGTTTCTGTCCGTGAAATGGTCAGTATCAGGTATCAGACAATCATATCCTTTTATCTCACTGAGATTCCGGGCTGGACTTGATATCATCTAAACCTTTTCGGATTTCCACGTTTGGAAAATACAAGCCTTTCAAGAATTATACTGGTCTGTTAAGCGACCGATTGGAATCCGATATAAGAATATCCAGCAAGGAATTGACGCCCTCGACACTGCTGATGTCTTTGAGGCGGTTTCTTGGATGAATCTGTCCTGAAGTGTCTGATTTTATCGCTCTATGTGATTGTTCGACTGTAGTGGCATAGTGAATTTGGCCACCTGAAT
>NZ_SZXN01000060.1:4472-4939 GCF_005281195.1 Citrobacter sp. wls613 | reverse complement strand
CATCTATTCCCAGTTTCCGTGCGACTGCTTCAGCAGTAAGCTGGTTATCCCCGGTGAGCATAACAATGCGGATCCCCGCCTGACGCAAAGCTTTAAGCGCATCCGGCGTGGTTGTTTTCACGGGATCCGAGATAGCTATCAGGCCTGCAAGGTCCCCGTCTGTGGCCACATAGATAACGGTAGCGCCTTCCATCCGCAACGTATCCGCAACGGCCTTTTGATTATCAATAACGATACTGTTTTCCTGCATAGCCAGTTCATTACCAATAACAACCCGTTGACCTTCGACATCGCCTGAGACACCTTTACCCGACGGTGCATCGAAATGAGTGACTGCGGGTATTGCGATCCCCTTTTCCTGTGCTGCTTTAACTACTGCCATACCCAGCGGATGCTGCGAGCCTTTTTCCACTGCGGCTGTTACACGCAAAAGAGATGTTTCCCCACCCGGATTGAGACTGATAATC
>NZ_SZXN01000060.1:3945-4265 GCF_005281195.1 Citrobacter sp. wls613 | reverse complement strand
CATCAGCGACCATCTGAACAATTCGTGAGAGCATTGTTTCATCACCGACTTTCTCTGCACGGATGATGAGACTCCCTGTCTGATTAATGGTCCCCCCGATGACAGGGTCACCCTCCGTTTTGGTAACCGGCATAGATTCCCCGGTCACCATCGATTCATCAACGGTTGTTTTGCCTTCGATCACAATACCGTCGACCGGAATACTCTCTCCTGGTCTGATGCGGAGCTTATCGCCAGGCAGAACATCTTCCGCATTAATATCCGTTTCATGACCGTCATGATCCAGCCGCCTGGCGGTTTTGGGGGCAAGATTCAGTAGT
>NZ_SZXN01000060.1:3297-3935 GCF_005281195.1 Citrobacter sp. wls613 | reverse complement strand
CATCAGCGACCATCTGAACAATTCGTGAGAGCATCGTTTCATCACCGACTTTCTCTGCTCGGATGATAAGACTACCTGTCTGATTAATCGTCCCCCCAATGACAGGTTCACCCTCTTTTTTGGTAACCGGCATAGACTCCCCGGTCACCATCGATTCATCAACAGTTGTTTTGCCTTCGACCACGATACCGTCGACCGGAATACTCTCTCCAGGTCTGATGCGGAGCTTATCGCCAGGCAGGACATCTTCTGCATTAATATCCGTTTCATGACCGTCATGATCCAGCCGCCTGGCTGTTTTGGGGGCAAGGTTCAGAAGCGCAGTAATGGCACCTGAGGTTTGTTCCCGTGCCCGCAGCTCAAGAACCTGTCCCAGCAGAACAAGCACCGTAATTACTGCTGCGGCTTCAAAATAAACGGCCACCAGGCCATCCATGTTTCTGAACGATGCAGGAAACCAGGAGGGGAAGACGGTTGCAATGACGCTGTAAACCCAGGCTACGCCGGTCCCCATTGCAACAAGGGTAAACATATTCAGGGAGCGGTTACGCAACGACATTCCGGCCCGGGCGAAGAATGGCCAGCCACACCACAACACGACAGGAGAGGCCAGAAGCAGCTGCAGCCATGTGTTGTGC
>NZ_SZXN01000060.1:2602-3287 GCF_005281195.1 Citrobacter sp. wls613 | reverse complement strand
ACGACATTCCGGCCCGGGCGAAGAATGGCCAGCCGCAGTACAACACGACTGGAGAGGCCAGAAGCAGTTGCAGCCATGTGTTGTATTGTGGCGGTACTGTATTCCTCAAGGCGGGAAACAGATGAGATCCCATTTCGAGTATCAGAACCGGAAACGCCAGCAACAACCCCAGCCAGAAGCGTCTTGTCATGTCGCGAAGTTCATCACTTGGCCCCGTGGATGCCGTAGCTACGAGCGGCTCCAGTGCCATTCCACAGACAGGACAGCTTCCGGGACCACTGCGGCGTATCTCCGGGTGCATCGGACATGTCCACACACCTTCAGAATTCTCTTTCTCCGCCTGGTGGTGAGGCTGTTTTATCTGATCAGGGCTGACTTCGTGATGATCGTGGTGATGGTGATGGTGATGGGAATGTTCACTGGCATCTTCGGTAAGATAACGATCGGGATGGGCTTTAAATTTACTCTCACAGCTGGCGGAGCAGAAATAAAGTTGATGGTCCTGGTATCGAATGCTGCTGTGCGCCCTGTCGGGCAGGATGTCCATCCCGCACACGGGATCTCTCACCTTATGCAATACGTGGCCCTCGTCCGGGGATAATGTCTGCTCAGAAGCAGTCTGGTTGTTGTGTTGCACTGCATTGTCATTTTTCACAGTAACTCTCCTTATGCATACCGAAGCATC
>NZ_SZXN01000060.1:1805-2592 GCF_005281195.1 Citrobacter sp. wls613 | reverse complement strand
TCAGGGTATGTCATGGATGCGATTACCACGAATGCCGCCGGCATAAGAGTGCCTGCTGCCGGCGTCCCGTTATCAGCCGTTCCGCTGACTATTCGATTCGCTGGAAGACTTTTTTACTTCCATCCGGTGAGAATGCGATAACATCGTAAGCCTCTTTTCGGGCTCCCATCTCCATTCCAGGACTTCCTGCTGGCATACCGGGGGTGGCGAGACCGTATATACCTGAACCAGACTGCATTGCCTTATGTATCGTTGTCGCAGGCACATGGCCTTCAATGATCAAATTACCGGCAACCGCGGTATGACAACTTCGCAGTCCTGCAGGAATAGCATGCTTTTCTTTCAGGGCTGACAGCGCCTGATCATTCATGACGTGAGTTCGTACTTCAAACCCGTCTTTTTCCATCGCCTTGCCCCACAGGGAACAACAGCCACAGTTTTCAGATTTGTACATATCAATCACTTTTTCACTCGCCATCGCGGGCAGTGAAAGGCCGAGAGCCAGCGCCATCAGAACCACTTTTTTCATACTCACCTCTGTATATTATCGATTTAAACCCTGACGTCAGGGTGAATCAGTAAAGAAGGACACCCACAGGGGGTGCCCTTTCAGGTTCAGGACACGCTTTTTTTATGTCTGCGCAGCCAGATTAATTTGTAGGCGGCAGGAATAATGAACAGGGACAGCAGCGGAGCCGTGATCATCCCACCAATCATGGGTGCCGCGATACGGCTCATGACTTCTGAACCTGCACCGGTTCCCCAGAGTATTGGCAGCAGACCCGCA
>NZ_SZXN01000060.1:0-1629 GCF_005281195.1 Citrobacter sp. wls613 | reverse complement strand
TGACCACGCCAAACTCTGCTGCCACCCCGGCCAGAGCGATAAACCCCGTTCCGGTTGCGACAGACATATGGAAGCCCTGCCAGTACAGGAACCATATTCCGCCAACCAGGGCGAACGGCAGGCTCATCAGGATCAGCAGGGCTTCGTCAACCCGGCGGAATGCCAGATACAACAGGATGAAAATGATCATCACCGTCATCGGCACCATCAGCTTCAGTTTCTTGTTGGCATGCTCAAGCAGTTCAAACTGTCCGGAGAATGACACGCTGGTACCCGGTCTCAGTTTCACTTTCTGACTGATCGCCGTTTTAATGTCATTAACCACCGACACCATATCCCTGCCGCGCGCGTCAATGTAAATCCAGCTGGCTGGACGGGCATTTTCCGTTTTCAGCATAGTCGGCCCGGAAACGACCTTAATATCCGCAACATCGCCCAGCGTGATCTGCTGCTTCATCGGGGTCAGGATCGGCATCTGTTTCAGGGCCTGCGGGCTGTTCCGGTAATCCTGCGGATAGCGGATATTAATCGGGTACCGGGCCACGCCTTCAACCGTCTCACCCACCATAGCCCCACCGATGGCTGATGAGATGAACAGCTGCACATCGCCCACCGTCATTCCGTAGCGGGAGGCTTTTTCCCGGTTGATATCCACATCAATGTAGCGCCCGCCTTCCAGTCGCTCTGCGAGAGCAGACACTACGCCGGGTACGGTTTTGGCGACCGCTTCGATACTCTGCGCCGTTGCATCGATATCGGACAGAACCGTTCCGGACACCTTGATACCTATCGGGCTTTTGATCCCGGTTGAGAGCATATCAATACGGTTACGGATTGGCGGCACCCAGAGGTTTGCCAGCCCCGGTAAACGGACGGTCCTGTCGAGTTCTTCAATAATCTTGTCAATCGTCATGCCTGGACGCCACTGATCCTCAGGTTTGAGCTGGATCGTGGTTTCCACCATTTCGAGCGGCGCGGAATCCGTTGCGGTCTCTGCTTTACCGGTCTTGCCAAATACAGAAGCCACTTCAGGAACGCTTTTGATTAACTTGTCCGTCGTCTGCAGGAGCGCTGCAGCTTCAGCCGGAGAGACACCCGGCAGGGTCGACGGCATATACAACAGGTCGCCCTCGTTAATCTTCGGCAGAAACTCACCGCCCACCTGGCTCAGCGGCCAGATAACGGTGAAAATGGACAAGGCCGCAACCAGCAGGGTTGTTTTTGGCCAGTGGAGAACCCGCAACAGCAATGGATGATACGCTTTGATCAGTACCCGGTTCAGGGGGTTACTGGTCTCTGCAGGAATTTTCCCCCGGATCCAGAATCCCATCAGAATAGGAATGACGATGATGGCCAGTGCGGCCGCTCCCGCCATGGAGTACGTTTTCGTGAATGCCAGCGGGCCAAACAGACGTCCTTCCTGACCTTCCAGGGTAAAGATAGGAATAAAGGACAGGGTGATGATCAGCAGGCTGATAAACAGTGCGGGTCCCACTTCAACGGAGGCATCGGTAATCACCTTCCAGCGGGTGGCGTTGTCAATCTGCTCACCAGGATGCTGATGATCCCACTCCTCAAGCCGCTTATGCGCATTCTCAATCATCACAATGGCGGCATCCACCATCGCAC
>NZ_SZXN01000059.1:2348-3083 GCF_005281195.1 Citrobacter sp. wls613 | reverse complement strand
AGAAGCGTCTTGTCATGTCGCGAAGTTCATCACTCGGCCCCGTCGATGCCGTGGCTACGAGCGGTTCCAGTGCCATTCCACAGACAGGACAGCTTCCGGGACCACTGCGGCGTATCTCCGGGTGCATCGGACATGTCCACACACCTTCAGAAATATCTTTCTCCGCCTGATGGTGAGGCTGTTTTATCTGGTCTGGGCTGACTTCGTGGTGATCGTGGTGGTGGTGGTGGGAATGTTCACTGGCATCTTCGGTAAGATAACGGTCGGGATGGGCTGTAAATTTACTCTCACAGCTGGCAGAGCAGAAATAAAGCTGATGGTCCTGGTATCGAATGCTGCTGTGCGCCTTGTCGGGCAGGAATGCCATCCCGCACACGGGATCTCTCACCTTATGCAATACGTGGCTCTCGTCCGGGGATAATGTCTGTTCAGAAGCAGTCTGGTTGTTGTGTTGCACTACATTGTCATTTTTCACAATAACTCTCCTTATGCATGCCTGAAGCATTTTCTGTCTTCAGGGTATGTCATGGATGCGATTACCACGAATGTCGCCGGCACAGGAGTGCCTGCTGCCGACGTCCCGTTATCAGCCGTTCCGCTGACTATTCGATTCGCTGGAAGATCTTTTTACTGCCCTCCGGAGAGAATGCGATAACATCGTAAGCCTCTTTACGGGCCCCCATCTCCATTCCCGGGCTTCCCGCAGGCATACCGGGGGTGGCAAGGCCATAAATC
>NZ_SZXN01000059.1:0-2338 GCF_005281195.1 Citrobacter sp. wls613 | reverse complement strand
CTGAACCAGACTGCATTGCCTTATGTATCGTTGTGGCAGGCACATGACCTTCAATGATCAAATTACCAGTAACTGCGGTATGACAGCTTCTCAGCTCAGCAGGAACAGCATATTTTTCTTTCAGGGCTGACAGAGCCTGATCATTCATGACGTGGGTCCGTACCTCAAACCCGTCCTTTTCCATCGCCTTGCCCCACAGGGAACAGCAACCACAGTTTTCAGACTTGTACATGTCTATTACTTTTTCACCTGCCATTGCCGGAAGTGAAAGGCCAAAAGCCAGGGCCATTAAAATTATTTTTTTCATACTCACCTCTGTATGTTATCGATGTAAACCCTGACGTCAGGGTGAATTTATGCAAAAGGACACCCGCAGGGGTGTCCTTTCAGGGTTATGACACGCTCTTTTTATGTCTGCGCAGCCAGATGAGTTTATAGGCGGCAGGAATAATGAACAGGGACAGCAGCGGAGCTGTGATCATCCCGCCAATCATGGGGGCCGCAATACGGCTCATGACTTCTGAACCTGCGCCGGTTCCCCAGAGTATCGGCAGCAGACCCGCGATGATCACCGCCACGGTCATGGCTTTCGGCCGGACACGCAGCACGGCACCATGATAAAGGGCTTCATCAAGACCTTCCGGTGTGAACGTCTCTTTACGGGACAATTCCGGGTGCACTTCAATGGCATGACGCAGATACATCAGCATGACCACGCCAAACTCTGCTGCCACCCCGGCCAGGGCGATAAACCCGGTTCCGGTCGCCACTGACATATGGAAGCCCTGCCAGTACAGGAACCATATTCCGCCAACCAGGGCGAACGGCAGGCTCATCAGGATCAGCAGGGCTTCGTCAACCCGGCGGAATGCCAGATACAACAGGATGAAAATGATCATCACCGTCATCGGCACCATCAGCTTCAGTTTCTTGTTGGCATGCTCAAGCAGTTCAAACTGTCCGGAGAATGCCACACTGGTTCCCGGTCTCAGTTTCACTTTCTCGCTGATGGCCGTCTTAATGTCGTTAACCACCGACACCATGTCCCTGCCGCGGGCATCAACATAAATCCAGCTGGCTGGCCGGGCATTTTCGGTTTTCAGCATGGTTGGTCCAGAAACGACGTTAATATCCGCGACATCGCCCAGCGTGATCTGCTGCTTCATCGGGGTCAGGATCGGCATCTGTTTCAGCGCCTGCGGACTGTTCCGGTAATCCTGCGGGTAGCGAATGTTAATAGGGTACCGGGCCACCCCTTCAACTGTCTCACCCACCATAGCACCTCCGATTGCTGAAGAGACGAACAGCTGGACATCACCTACCGTCATCCCGTAGCGGGAGGCTTTCTCCCGGTTGATATCGATATCGATGTAGCGCCCGCCCTCAAGTCGCTCAGCCAGGACAGACACCACGCCAGGCACGGTTTTGGCTACCGCCTCGATACTCTGCGCCGTCGCGTCGATATCGGACAGAACAGTCCCGGACACTTTGATACCTATCGGGCTTTTGATCCCGGTTGAGAGCATATCAATACGGTTACGGATAGGCGGCACCCAGAGGTTTGCCAGACCCGGTAAACGGACTGTCCTGTCGAGTTCATCAATAATCTTGTCAATTGTCATGCCGGGACGCCACTGATCCTCAGGTTTGAGCTGGATCGTGGTTTCCACCATTTCGAGCGGCGCGGAATCCGTTGCGGTCTCTGCTTTACCGGTCTTGCCAAATACAGAAGCCACTTCAGGAACGCTTTTGATTAACTTGTCTGTTGTCTGCAGGAGCGCTGCAGCTTCTGCCGGAGAGACGCCAGGCAAGGTCGACGGCATATACAGCAGATCGCCCTCGTTAATCTTCGGCAGAAATTCACCGCCCACCTGACTCAGTGGCCAGATAACCGTGAAAATGGACAAGGCCGCAACCAGCAGGGTTGTTTTTGGCCAGTGGAGGACCCGCAGCAGCAAAGGATGATACGCTTTGATCAGCACCCGGTTCAGGGGGTTACTGGTCTCTGCAGGAATTTTCCCCCGGATCCAGAATCCCATCAGAATAGGAATGACGATGATGGCCAGTGCGGCCGCTCCCGCCATGGAGTACGTTTTCGTGAATGCCAGCGGGCCAAACAGACGTCCTTCCTGACCTTCCAGGGTAAAGATAGGAATAAAGGACAGGGTGATGATCAGCAGGCTAATGAACAACGCGGGTCCCACTTCCACGGAGGCGTCGGTAATCACCTTCCAGCGGGTGGCGTTGTCAATCTGCTCACCCGGATGCTGATGATCCCACTCCTCAAGCCGTTTGTGCGCATTTTCAATCATCACAATGGCGGCATCCACCATCGCAC
>NZ_SZXN01000056.1:385154-468322 GCF_005281195.1 Citrobacter sp. wls613 | reverse complement strand
TACACTAAATCAGTAAGTTGGCAGCATTACCCATAATCAGCTCCTGTTATTTTAGGCTGACGTTATCGCTAATATAATTACCGTGGTCGTCAATAATAGTTATTTTATACTGATTAGTATTCGCACTTTTTAATGTCACATCTGCACTGGAAAGTGGTGCAAGCATAATGCTTTCGTTATTTATTTTAACATCATTAGCTTTTACTTCCGTCACCGTGACCCAGTTAGCGGCATCATTCTTAATGGAATAAATACTGCCGTTACGTTTCATAGACAATTTTTGAAACGTATACTTATTAACTGGTGAGATACCTTTAGGTCGATAAAATAGTTTAATCCTATTTTGCATCGCGAACTTGAGTACATTCTTTCCTGCGCTGTCAGGATTGTTCGGAGGAATATCCAGTACATTGAGATAAAAAAGACTCTCTTTATTATCGGGTAACATATTGGGCACTTTTTTAATTTTCAACTGCTGGCCTGAGTTGGTCGCTACTTTAACAACCGGAGGAGTCAGCAGAAAAGGGACCTGGATCTTTTCTGGCGGTAAAGACATATCACCATCATCAATCCATGACTGTACCAGCGATGAACGTTCTCCTTGGTTCATCAGTTGCACCAACACTTCATTTTTTTCTGCCGGGTAGATAACACGAGTGCCATAAATAACTACACCAGCATGAGCAGGGAGAGTAAACAAAAAAGGAATAAAACTAATGAGTCCTTTCATCTCAACCACCATATATAAGAAAGTAAAAACGGCGGCAAAGCCGCCGGAATAAAATCAATCAGTAGATACTTGCAATTTAATTACAGAGTTTACCTCACCAGCCGTCACATTTGTCGCAGTTTTCGCATAATAGGCTTTAAAATCTAATTCATATTCACCATTACCCGTTTGTTTCAGCTTCACTGACTCTCCTGGTTGGATAGCTTTTGAGGCATCACCACTTACCCTTTCGTTCTGCAGATATACTTTATACCCCACACCTTCCGCGACCCCAGAACTTTTTGCAGTAATATCTCTGTATTGACTAGTAAATCCATCCTCTATGAATGAAATGCTAGGGTTATTTTTCCCATCACATTTAAATTTAATCTTTGAACCAGATGAGTTAGTAAACCCTTCCAATTGGTCACCAACTTCAATTTGGTCTAAAGCGCTCTTACTGACATCAGGCATAACGATATTATCTTTAGCCGCACCACTAACTATAGTACATGAAACAGGTAAAACAACCCCTTCAATAGTCAGTGTTCCTGTATCATCAGCAGCAAACGCCCCAACGCTCATAAATACAGCAGACAGTACAGCAGCAGAAATAATTGAACGTTTCATAGTATCTTCCTTAATGAATTAATTTCTATTTGTTAAGAGATTCAACTCTTGAAATTAAATTCGCACACAAGAAACGTTACCGCAATGTAAACACCTTGTTTTATTGATTTAAAACAAGTTATAAATAGCAATATAATTACAACAAATAAGTAAGAGCGAATACTATTTTTGCATTTAATAAATTAGCGTAATTAATCATTCGATATTATTCGTGAAGACAATAAAAAAGCACTAATCATTCATAATCATGATTAGTGCTTAATAGTGATTTCCGTATATTAATCGTAACGGCTTAACACTATTTGCCGAGTGGCATCCCCTCCCAGGAGCACAAGCTCGGTCACCACGCCTCTTACAGGATGAGACGCAACCTCGCGGATGTTTGGAGTTAAGGTGGTGATACCACAGCGTTGTTGCACTTTATTGTTGACAACATCAGCGCTACACGTCGGTTCAGTCACCCTGCCACTGATGGTTAATGTGGCGCTATCTGAAGCGAAGGCAGACGAACTCATTCCATAAGCCAGAGTAATAAGTCCCAACAATAAACCAATTTTCATTGCATTCATTATTCCTGTATGGGTGGAAAACAGCGCATTCGCCGTCGGTCCGGTTAATTATGGGTTAACTTCCTTGCTAAAACCAATTGAGATTGTAGATTAATTGGTTTGATTTGATCAATTGCAATGATGCATTGAGGTGATTTATTCGGAAAAAGACATGAATTATACAGGCAGGATAAACAATATTACGAAGTTTTTTCACTCTAAGTATTCACCGCATCAATAATACATTGATGCGGTGAATATCTGTAACGCTATAAATTACACCGCGCGGAAGGCAATCTCACCGGGGATAACTTCGCCCTGCCAATACAGCTGTGCGGCAATACGTCCTGCCAGGTCACGGTAAATCGCAGTGAATTCGCTGTCAGGACGGCTAATAACCGTCGGCGTACCACGATCGAGGTCTTCACGCAGTGAAATGTGCAGCGGCATTTGTCCCAGCAGTTGAGTACGATATTGCTCCGCCAGCTTCTGCGCGCCACCGGTGCCGAAGATCGGCTCATGATGACCACAGTTGCTGCAGATATGCATACTCATGTTCTCAACGATGCCCAGAACCGGCACTTCCACCTTCTCGAACATCACAATGCCTTTTTTGGCATCGATAAGCGCAATGTCCTGCGGTGTGGTTACTACAACCGCCCCCGTTACCGGGATGTTCTGCGCCAGCGTCAGCTGAATGTCACCGGTGCCCGGCGGCATATCCAGGACCAGATAATCGAGATCTGGCCATAACGTTTCTTGCAGCATCTGCAGCAGCGCTTTACTGGCCATCGGGCCGCGCCACACCATGGCGTTATCGTCGGTGACAAGATAACCAATGGAGTTGGTTGCCAGGCCATGAGACATAATCGGCGCCATATGGGTGCCGTCCGGTGAGGTCGGGCGCTGATTTTCTGCACCGAGCATCGTCGGGATAGACGGGCCATAAATATCGGCATCGAGAATACCGACCTTCGCCCCTTCCGCAGCAAGCGCCAGCGCCAGGTTAACGGCGGTTGAGGATTTCCCTACCCCACCTTTACCGGAACTGACGGCAATGATGTTTTTCACACCGTTGATGCCCGGCTGGTTTTTCACGCGTTTCAGCGTCGCAATGTTGTGCGACAGCTTCCAGTCAATGGCTTTCGCGCCGGTGATACGCAGTAGATCGGCACTGCATTGCTCTTTTAATACTTCAAACGCGCTGTGCCAGACGAACGGCATCACCAGCTCAACGTGCAGCGTGTCATCCATCCAGGCGACATGGTGCAACGCTTTTAGCGTCGTCAGATTATGCTTCAGGGTTGAATGTTGAAAATTCGCCAGCGTCCCGGCGACCATAGCGCGCAGGGTTTCTGGTGATTTGGCCTGGGATTGTGCGTTCATCCCGACTCCTTTTTGTTGTTCTGAAAGACGATTGTCACCAGCTAGTTTACTCCAACCGCGACAATTATTCATTTACGGATAAATGCCCTTATCACTTGGCGCAGTAATTACCATTTTGGTACTATCAAAGCCCTTTTCACTACAAAAGAAGTAATTGCCCACTATGACTCAAGTCGCGAAGAAAATTCTGGTAACGTGCGCGCTGCCGTACGCCAACGGCTCCATCCACCTCGGCCATATGCTGGAGCACATCCAGGCTGATGTCTGGGTCCGTTACCAGCGAATGCGCGGCCACCAGGTAAACTTCATCTGCGCGGACGACGCACACGGTACGCCAATCATGCTGAAGGCTCAGCAGCTTGGCATTACACCAGAGCAGATGATCGGTGAAATGAGTCAGGAGCATCAGACTGATTTTGCAGGGTTTGATATCAGCTACGACAACTACCACTCCACGCACAGCGATGAGAACCGGGAGCTGTCCGAGCTTATTTATACGCGCCTGAAAGAAAACGGTTTTATTAAAAACCGCACGATCTCCCAGCTGTACGACCCGGAAAAAGGCATGTTCCTGCCGGACCGTTTCGTTAAAGGCACTTGCCCGAAATGTAAGGCTGCGGATCAGTACGGCGATAACTGCGAAGTGTGCGGCGCGACCTACAGCCCAACCGAACTTATCGAGCCGAAGTCCGTGGTGTCTGGCGCGACGCCGGTCATGCGTGACTCCGAACACTTCTTCTTTGACTTGCCGTCATTCAGCGAAATGCTGCAGGCATGGACGCGCAGCGGCGCGTTGCAGGAACAAGTTGCGAACAAAATGCAGGAGTGGTTTGAATCCGGCCTGCAGCAGTGGGACATTTCCCGCGACTCACCGTACTTCGGTTTTGAAATCCCGAATGCGCCAGGCAAATACTTCTATGTCTGGCTGGATGCGCCGATTGGCTATATGGGCTCGTTCAAAAACCTGTGTGAC
Source organism: Citrobacter sp. wls613 (assembly GCF_005281195.1). NCBI lineage: Bacteria > Pseudomonadati > Pseudomonadota > Gammaproteobacteria > Enterobacterales > Enterobacteriaceae > Citrobacter > Citrobacter sp. wls613. The sequence continues at coordinate 464,076 of NZ_SZXN01000056.1, read as the reverse complement.
AAGCGCGGCGATACCACAAGCTTTGATGAATACTGGAAAAAAGATTCTGACGCCGAGCTGTATCACTTCATCGGTAAAGATATCGTTTATTTCCACAGCCTGTTCTGGCCTGCCATGTTGGAAGGCAGTAACTTCCGTAAACCGACTAACCTGTTCGTCCATGGTTATGTGACGGTGAACGGCGCGAAGATGTCAAAGTCTCGCGGAACCTTCATTAAAGCCAGCACCTGGCTGAAGCACTTTGATGCCGACAGCCTACGCTATTACTACACGGCGAAGCTTTCTTCACGTATCGATGACATCGACCTGAACCTCGAAGATTTTGTTCAGCGCGTTAACGCCGACATCGTCAACAAAGTGGTCAACCTGGCGTCCCGTAACGCGGGCTTTATCAGTAAGCGTTTTGACGGCGTACTGGCAGCTGAACTGGCCGATCCGGCACTGTACAAGACCTTTACCGACGCCGCTACAGTGATTGGCGAAGCGTGGGAAAGCCGCGAGTTCGGTAAAGCCATTCGTGAAATTATGGCGCTGGCCGACGTGGCTAACCGCTACGTTGACGAACAGGCTCCGTGGGTTGTCGCCAAACAAGAAGGCCGTGACGCCGATCTGCAGGCGATTTGCTCCATGGGTATTAACCTGTTCCGCGTCCTGATGACCTACCTGAAACCGGTTCTGCCAACGTTGAGCGAGCGTGTCGAAGCATTCCTGAACAGCGAACTGACCTGGGATGCCATCCAGCAGCCGCTGCTCGGCCACAAGGTCAACACCTTCAAAGCGCTGTACAACCGCATCGACATGAAACAGGTTGAAGCCCTGGTTGAAGCATCAAAAGAAGAAGTGAAAGCGGCTGCCGCACCGGTTACCGGCCCGCTGGCGGACGACCCGATTCAGGAAACCATCACCTTTGACGATTTTGCCAAAGTTGACCTGCGCGTGGCATTGATCGAAAACGCCGAGTTCGTTGACGGCTCCGACAAACTGCTGCGCCTAACCCTGGATCTGGGCGGTGAAAAGCGTAATGTCTTCTCCGGCATCCGTTCAGCCTATCCGGACCCGCAGGTGCTGATTGGTCGTCAGACCATTATGGTGGCTAACCTGGCACCGCGTAAAATGCGCTTCGGCATTTCTGAAGGCATGGTGATGGCCGCCGGCCCTGGCGGGAAAGACATCTTCCTGTTAAGCCCTGACGAAGGCGCCAAACCTGGCCAACAGGTGAAATAAACAAAAAAAGCCGGATTATTATCCGGCTTTTTTTTGCCCGTTAGCGCTACGCATGCACGGACCTGCGGGTGTTAAATCACGCTTTCGTGTGATGTACCCGGTGAGTCAAACCACGCAGGAAATAACGTAAAAACTGGTCTCCACACTCGCGGTAGTTTTTATGTTCCGGCGCACGCATCATGGCGGTAATTTCCGGCATCGACACGCGGAATTTCTGCTCGGTCATAATGGCCAGAATATCATCGGTTTTCAGTGAAAAGGCGATACGCAGCTTTTTCAGCACCGTATTGTTGTTCACCCGACGCTCAAGCGCCAGTTCCGGCGCCGAATCATCTTTACCGCGCAGATGGTAGATCAGGCCGTTTAAAAAACCGGAGAGAATGATGTCCGGGCAACGAATAAACCCGTCTTCATCTTCTTTCGTCATCCAGGTGTCGAAACCTGCGGCGGTGGATTCCATGTCAGCAAGCGCAAGGATCCGCACCATGTCGTTATTGTTCGCTTTCAGGGTGTAGCGCAGGCTACGAAGAATGTCGTTACTTAGCATAGAGCCTTCAACTGTCGGTGATGCAATGGCGCGCAGTGTACCAGTTTTACAGACCAATCGCCTCTTTTAGGCTTTTAAGATAACGGCGGCTCACCGGCACGGTCAGGCCGTTACGTAAAATCAACTCGGCCTGGCCGTTATCTTCCAGGCGAATCTCCTGCAGCTGCGCCATGTTCACCAGATATTGTCGATGGCAGCGCAACAGCGGCGTGCGGCTCTCCAGCGTTCTCAGCGTAAGTTCGGTAAAGCCTTCTTTGCCGTCGCTGCTGGTGACAAAAACGCCGCTCATGCGGCTACTGACAAACGCAACATCGTCCATTTGCAGCAGATAAATGCGGCTGTGACCGGAACACGGAATAAATTTTAGCGCCTGCTGGTTTTCCGGCAGCACCGACACATCCTGCTTCGTGCGCTCCTGGCGTAAACGGATCAGCGTTTTCTCCAGCCGGGTTTCTTCAATCGGCTTGAGCAAATAATCAAAGGCATGCTCTTCAAAGGCTTTCACCGCATACTCATCAAATGCGGTGAGAAAAACAATATACGGACGGTGTTCAGGATCGAGCATGCCCACCATTTCCAGACCGCTAATACGTGGCATCTGGATATCGAGAAACAGCACATCAGGGCGCAATTTATGCACCGCGCCGATGGCCTCAACGGCATTCGAACATTCCCCCACAATCTCAATGTCGCTTTGCTCCTGCAACAGGATCCGCAGATTTTCCCGCGCTAACGGTTCGTCATCCACAATCAACACTTTGATCATGCCAGTTCCTCCAGGGGAAGTCGTAAAGTGATTCGGGTAAAGAGGTCAGGTTCACACACTACGCTGATGCCAAAATCATCGCCAAACCGTTCACGTAGTCGCTTATCCACCAGATTCATCCCCAGCCCGCTGGCCTCGGTTGTCGGCAGATACAGGCCGGCATTATCTTCGATATCCAGCATCAGATACTGCCCTTCTCGCCGGGCGGTAATGGAGACCTCACCGGTATCAAGTAGCTGAGAGGTGCCGTGCTTAATCGCATTCTCGACAATGGGCTGCAACGTAAATGCTGGCAATTGCTGATGCGAAAGTTCATCCGGTACCGTTAAAGTGACCTGCAGGCGCGACTGAAAGCGCGCCTTTTCAATTTGCAGATAGGCGTTAACGTGTTCAATTTCATCTGCCAGCGTCACAATTTCTGACGGCCGTTTGAGGTTTTTGCGAAAGAAGGTCGACAGATATTGCACCAACTGACTGGCCTGCTCGCTGTCGCGGCGGATCACCGCTTTAATGGTATTGAGCGCATTAAACAGAAAATGGGGATTCACCTGCGCATGCAGAAGCTTAATTTCTGACTGCGTGAGCATCGCTTTTTGCCGTTCATATTGCCCGGCAAGGATCTGCGCTGACAGCAACTGCGCAATCCCTTCGCCAAGCGTGCGGTTGATCGAACTAAATAAGCGGTTTTTGGCTTCATACAGTTTGATGGTCCCCATCACCCGCTGGTTTTCACCACGCAAAGGGATCACCAGCGTCGAGCCTAATTTGCAGTGCGGATGCAGTGAGCAGCGGTAAGGTACCTCGTTGCCGTCGGCATACACCACTTCGCCGGTATCAATCGCTTTTTGGGTATAAGAGGATGAAATCGGCCTACCTGGCAGATGATGGTCGTCACCAATTCCGGTAAAGGCCAGCAGCTTATCGCGATCGGTTATCGCCACTGCACCAATGTCCAGCTCCTCATACAGTACCTGGGCCACCTTCATGCTGTTAACCTCGTTAAACCCCTGGCGCAATATGCCTTCCGTTGAGGCGGCAACTTTTAGCGCAGTGGCTGAAAACGCCGAGGTGTATTTTTCGAACATGGCCCGTTTGTCGAGCAAAATACGCATAAATAAGGCCGCACCCACGGTATTGGTGACCATCATCGGCGCAGCAATATTACTCACCAGATGCAGCGCATTATCAAAGGGACGCGCAATCAATAAAATGATCAGCATCTGCACCAGTTCGGCAAAAAAGGTGATCGCGCCCGCCGTCAACGGGCTAAAGACTTTATCAGTGCGACCGCGACGGGTCAGTACGCTGTGTACCAGCCCGCCGAGCAGTCCTTCAACAATGGTCGAGATCATGCAGCTCAGCGCGGTCATTCCGCCCATCGAATAACGATGCAGGCCGCCAGTCAACCCGACTAGCCCCCCAACCACCGGGCCGCCAAGCAAGCCACCCATCACCGCGCCAATCGCACGGGTGTTGGCAATGGAGTCTTCAATATGCAGCCCCAGGTAGGTACCCAGAATGCAAAAGATGGAAAAGGTGACGTAGCAAAGGAGTTTGTGCGGCAGCCGGATAGTGACCTGCATCAGCGGGATAAATAAACGCGTTTTGCTCATTAACCACGCAATAACAAGAAACACGCACATCTGCTGTAGCAGCAGCAACACCAGATTAAACTCGTACATACCCGCCAACCACAGTCTTCTTAAAAGCGCGTAACATACATGGGCTGCGCGTAACTTTCTTTGAACTGTTGCAAAAAATGAGGAATTTGTGAGAACGGTCACTCAAAAGCGTGGGTATGACTACAAAATCACCCATTCCGTGAGCAAAAAACAGACAAAACTACCTGGTTCGCAAAAGAGCGTCTAAAGTAAAACTGGGACCTCGCGAGCAAGAGTGAGACAACAAATGGCGCTTTACACCATCGGTGAAGTGGCTTTGCTTTGTGATATTAACCCTGTCACTTTACGTGCGTGGCAGCGGCGATATGGATTACTGAAACCGCAGCGCACAGACGGCGGTCATCGTTTGTTTAACGACGCGGACATCGACAGGATCCGCGAGATCAAACGCTGGATAAACAACGGTGTGCAGGTCAGTAAGGTTAAAATGTTGCTCAGCAATGAGAGCATTGATGTGCACAACGGCTGGCGCGAGCAGCAAGAAACGCTGTTGAGCTATTTGCAAAGTAATAATTTGCATAGTCTGCGATTGTGGATCAAAGAACGTGGCCAGGATTATCCCGCCCAGACGCTGAACACCCATCTGTTCATTCCGCTGCGGCGACGCCTGCAATGTCAGCAACCTATTCTTCAGGCACTGCTCGGCATTCTTGACGGCGTGCTGATTAACTACATTGCGATTTGCCTCGCCTCAGCCCGTAAGAAACAAGGTAAAGACGCGCTGGTCGTCGGCTGGAATATTCACGATACCACCCGGTTATGGCTGGAGGGCTGGGTCGCCAGCCAGCAAGGATGGCGGGTTGATGTACTGGCTCACTCGCTCAATCAACTGCGACCGGAACTGTTTGAAGGCCGGACACTTCTGGTGTGGTGCGGCGATAACCAGACGGCCGCTCAACACCAACAATTAACCGAGTGGCGTGCGCTAGGCCACGATATTTATCCACTCGGTATTTAATATTCCATTAACAAACGTGTACAATCCTTTTATATACCATAAGGAGTACATCATGAGCGCAGCTAAAATCGGCGTGATCACCCTCTTCCTGTTGATGGCCATCGGCGGAATCGGCGGTGTGATGCTTGCAGGTTATACCTTTATTTTACGTGCCGGGTAAGGTGTTGCGCGACTCGCTCAAACCAGCGATCGACAATGATGGCCGCCAACGCGACCAGCAGCGCCCCCTGTATCACATAGGCAGTATTAAATCCGCTCAGCCCGATGATTATCGGCGTACCCAGCGTGTTTGCCCCCACAGTTGAGGCGATCGTGGCGGTGCCAATGTTAATAATCACCGACGTGCGAATACCAGCCAGGATAACCGGCGCGGCCAGCGGCAGCTCCACTTTGCGCAACCGTTGACCGCTGCTCATCCCCATTCCACTGGCAACATCCAGCACGCTGGCTGATATCCCGCCCAGCCCCGCCAGCGTCGCCTGTAAAATCGGTAACACGCCGTACAAGATCAGCGCGATAATGGCCGGCTGTGGACCAAACCCCATCACCGGAACAGCGATGGCCAGCACGGCGACCGGCGGAAAAGTTTGCCCCACGGCGGCAATGGTTTCCACCAGCGGTCTGAATTCAGTTCCCCATGAACGCGTGACCACGATCCCCGCCCCCATGCCAATGATCACCGCCACCAGGCTCGAGATCCCCACCAGGCTAAAATGGGCCAACGCCAGCGCCAGAAAACTCTCCTGCTGATAAACCGGTCGCGGCAGCTGCGGGAACAGCGCGCTAAACAGCACCTGGCTATGAGGCAACCCCGCCAGCAGCAGCAGAAAACAGATAACCAGCCATAACAGCGGATCAGTCAGACGTTTCACGGTGCGGCCTCGGTGAGAGTAAATCCTGAAAATGGAGCGTCCCGCAGGCTCCGCCCTTTGCGTCAACCACCGGCAGAACGTCGCACCCCTGCGCCACAAAAATAGAGAGCGCATCGCGCAGTGTCATCTCGTCTACCAGCGGCTCGCCGCTGAGCTGCTCATGGCGGCGGGTAAAATCACCGACAGTGCGCAGCGCCAGCAGCCGAACACCCAGTTCGCTGCGGCCAAAAAAGGTGTGTACGAAGTCGTTAGCCGGTGCTGTGAGCATCGATAGCGGCGTGCCTTGTTGCACCACCTGACCTGCGTCCATCAGCACCAGGTGTTCCGCCAGCCTCAGCGCTTCGTCAATATCATGGGTAACCAGCACAATGGTGCGTCCCAACAGCCGGTGAATGCGGGTCATCTCCTGCTGCAACGCGTTGCGCGTTACCGGATCCAGCGCACCAAAAGGTTCATCCATCAGCAGCACCTGGGGATCGGCGGCCAGCGCACGCGCCACTCCCACCCGCTGTTGTTGCCCACCGGAAAGCTGATGAGGATAACGATGACGCAACCCCTCTTCCAACCCCAGCAACGCCATCAGTTCATCTGTTCGGTCATCAATACGTGAACGCGACCATTTCTGCAGCTGCAATACGGTGGCAATGTTCTGTGCAACGGTCCAGTGCGGAAACAGTCCAATAGACTGAATGGCGTATCCCATCCGTCGTCTTAATTCCAGCACCGGCAGGCTGCGGATCTCATCGCCAGCAAAGCGAATCGTCCCGCTGTCATGCTCCACCAGGCGGTTAATCATTTTGAGCGTAGTGGACTTCCCCGACCCCGACGTACCAATCAAGACAGAAAAGCTGCCTTCGCGAAAATGCAGATTGAGATCGTTGACCGCGTGTTGTTGGCCAAAGGTTTTACAGACATGGCTAAATTCAATCATCAACGGTCACCTTCAGCAGAGCTAAACCTAAATCAAACAGGGCATCGATCAGCACCGCCAGCACCACCACCGGGACGACACCCAGTAGTACTAAATCGACGGCACTGCTGAGCAATCCCTGAAAAACCAATGCGCCAAATCCCCCCGCGCCAATCAGTGCGGCAATAACGGCCATCCCCACCGTCTGCACCATCACGACACGTAAACTGCGCAAGAAGACCGGTAACGCCAGCGGGAGTTGTACCGCACAAAAGCGCTGACGCGAGCTCATTCCCATTGCCCGGGCGCTTTCCAGCACATCAAGAGGAACCTGGTTCAGCCCCGCCACCACGCCGCGCACCAGCGGCAGTAGCGCGTACAGCACCAGCGCAATCAGCGCAGGGGCCAACCCGGTTCCGGCAATGCCCAATGCACGTAACCAGGGAAAATGCTGAACCAGCCCGGCAAGCGGGGCAATCAGCAGGCCAAACAGCGCCACGGAAGGAATGGTCTGAATAATATTCAGTACGGCAAATACCGGCCCCTGGCGCGACGTAGAGAAGGCGCACCAGATGCCCAACGGGATGCCAATCACCAGCACTGGCAGCACGGTTCCGAGCAGGATAGTCAGATGTTGCGCCAGCGCATCGTCGAAGACATCCTGACGATTGGCATACTCTTTGAGCAGCGAAAGGTCGTTGAACATCCCGGTCAGCAGCAGCGCAACGGGGACGATGGCAATGTGCATATGCAGTAACCAACGCCACAGTGGCCTCGCGGTGAGACGACGAATCGCGTCGCTGAGCGCCAGCAGCATCAGTCCCAGCCCAAGCCAGAATCCGCTACCCAGACTGGTTCTCGCCAGCGGACTTCCCGTCTGCGCCAGCCCGCTTGCCGTTTTACCGGCGGCAATCAACGCCGCTATTAGCAGCAGTTGTACTACGATCAGGGTTAACACGTTGCCGGCGCGACCGGGGATAAAACACAGCGCCACCAGTAGCAGAAACATCGCCGCCAGCCCCCACGCAAAACCGGGCCAGAGTTCCCAGAGTTGTCGACCTTCGCCAGAGACCAGACGATTGGGGGCATAACTGATGAAAGGCAGCGCGGCTGCCGCCATTAGCAGAAATACCAGCAGCAACAGCACTCGATTAACAGACATCGTTGATACAACACTCACCTGATGCAAACTCCGTTACTTCACCCATCCTTTTTGTTTCAGGTAATCTGCTGCGACTTTTTTCGCATCCAGTCCTTCCACGGCAATACTGGCATTAAGCTGTTGCAGCGTTTTTTCATCGAGACTGGCAAAGACTGGTTGCAGCCATTCCGCCATTTGTGGGTAGGCCTGCAGTACTGATTCACGCACCACCGGCGCAGGAGCATAGATCGGCTGGACACCTTTCGGATCGCTGAGCGTTTGCAGCCCCAGCGCCGCAACAGGGCCGTCGGTCCCGTAGGCCATCGCGGCATTTACGCCTGAGGTTTGCTGCGCGGCAGCTTTAATGGTCACCGCCGTGTCTCCCCCTGCCAGCGATAAAAGCTGATTTTGATTGAGCTTAAAGCCATAAGCTTTTTCAAACGCAGGCAACGCATCCGCACGTTCGATAAACTCTGCCGAGGCGGCCAGTTTGAACGTGCCGCCGTCTTTCAGGTAGCGTCCCAGGTCAGCCAGCGAAACGAGCTTATTCTTTTCGGCAACATCCTGACGGAGGGCAATGGTCCAGGTGTTATTGGCGGGCGCAGGCGTTAGCCAGACCAGTTTGTTCTGTTCCGCATCCAGTTTTTTGACTTTTTCATAACCGGCCTGCGCATTTTTCCATGCCGGGTCATTTTCATCTTTAAAGAAGAAAGCCCCGTTTCCGGTATATTCCGGGTAAATATCGAGTTCGCCGGAGGTGATGGCCCCGCGCACCACTGGTGTGGTTCCCAACTGGACTTTATTGACGGTTTTCACGCCGTGGCTTTCAAGCACCTGCAAAATCATATTGCCGAGCAGCGCCCCTTCCGTATCAATTTTTGATCCCACCGTGACGGGTGATGCGGCCTGCAGGGGTAAGCTCATCGCGGCAAACAGCGCCAGCGAGCCCGCCCAAACCTTTGAGATTATCATGCTGCTCTCCTCATCCTTTGACTGTCCTTTTCAGGACATAGAGGGAAAAGCATAGTCGAAAAATCTGACCTTAACCTGGCAATTGAGGGGTAACGGAGGGAAGGATTAGCAGTAACTCGGTGATAAATATAAAAAGACCGGCAAAACCTCAGGGGCTTTGCCGGTGGGGATGAATCGATGGACCTGACACGTGTGGAGCCATCAGGTCTGACGCAAATTCACCTGATCATTACAGCAGTTCAAACTCGCCCTGCTTCACTCTGGCAGAATCTACGCCGATAAAGACGTTGAATTTGCCCGGCTCCACATCGTATTGCATACGCTGGTTCCAGTATTTCAGCGCCTCAATATCAATCGGGAAACTGACCGTTTGCGTCTCGCCCGGTTTGAGATTCACCTTCTCAAATCCTTTCAGCTGTTTGACAGGGCGACTCATGGAGGCGGTCACATCCTGTAAATACATCTGAATCACCGTCGCTCCTTCGCGTTTGCCGGTGTTAGTGACCTGCACGCTGGCGGTGACCGTTCCATCACGCTTCATCGTTGGTGCAGAAAGCTTCACATCAGAAACGGTAAAGGTGGTGTAGCTAAGACCATAGCCAAAGGGATACAGCGGTCCGTTGGCTTCGTCAAAGTAGCGTGAGGTGTATTTGTTCGGCTTATCGGCGTTATACGGACGACCGGTATTCAGGTGGCTGTAATAGACCGGGATCTGCCCGACAGAGCGCGGGAAAGACATCGGCAGTTTACCTGACGGGTTGTAATCGCCAAACAGGACATCGGCAATGGCGTTGCCGCCTTCCGTCCCGGCAAACCAGGTTTCCAGAATCGCGTCGGCCTGCTGGTCTTCTTTCACCAGCGCCAATGGACGCCCGTTCATCAGCACCAGCACCAGCGGCTTGCCGGTGGCTTTCAGCGCGGTAATCAGGTCACGCTGGCTTTGCGGAATCGTGATATCGGTCCGGCTGGAGGCTTCATGCGCCATACCTTGCGCTTCACCGACCACAGCGACCACCACATCAGACTGCTGCGCGGCCTTGACCGCTTCATCAATCATGGCCTGCGGCGAGCGTGGGTCGACTTTCACCGCCTCTTCATACAGATTGAGGAAGTCGACAATGCCTTTATCGTTAGTGATATTCGCCCCTTTGGCGTACACCACTTTGCCCTTATCGCCGAGCGCATTTTTAATGCCCGTCAGAACCGTCACTGACTGTTCGGCAACGCCTGCTGCCGACCAGCTGCCCATCACATCACGCTTGCTGTCCGCCAGTGGTCCCACGACTGCCACGGTCCCCGATTTCTTCAGCGGTAACGTTTCCAGACGGTTTTTCAGCAGCACCAGACTTTCGCGGGCAACGTCACGCGCGTCTTTACGGTGTAAACGGCTTTCCGCGTTGGTGTCCTGCGGGTCAGTCTCTTTGGCCCCCAGATGGCTGTACGGATCGTTAAACAGCCCCATATCATATTTGACGTTCAGCACATGACGCGCGGCATCGTCCAGTTCAGCCATCGTCACCTTACCTGACTTAATCAGGCCCGGTAGATACTTACTGTAATACTCATCGCTCATGCTCATGTTAATGCCGGACTTGATCGCCACGCGCACCGCGTCTTCCGGATCGGAGGCGGTACCATGTTTGATCAACTCTTTAATCGCGCCGTGATCGGAAACGGTAATCCCTTTAAAGCCCCACTCATCGCGCAGCACATCTTTCAACAGCCAGGCGTCAGAAGTCGCAGGGGTGCCGTTCAGCGAGTTAAGACCCACCATCACCGCCCCGCTCCCGGCGTCTAACCCGGCTTTGTACGGTGGCATATAGTCGTTAAACAACCGCTGCGGACTCATATCCACGGTGTTGTACTCTTTTCCGCCTTCTACCGCGCCATAGGCGGCGAAGTGTTTGACGCTGGTCATCACCGAATAGCGATCGGCCGGGCTTTTACCCTGCATCGCTTCGACCATGGTTTTGCCCATCGTGGCGGTCAAATAAGTATCTTCCCCGAAACCTTCTGAGGCACGTCCCCAGCGCGGATCACGCGAGACATCAACCATTGGCGCCCAGGTCATATTCAGGCCATCGTCTGCGGCTTCATAGGCAGAAACGCGCCCCACCGTTCTGACCGCATCCAGATTAAACGATGACGCCAGACCGAGGCTTATCGGGAACACGGTGCGCTGACCGTGCAGTACGTCATAGGCGAAAAAAAGAGGGATTTTCAGGCGGCTGAGTTCCATCACCTGATCCTGCATTTTACGGATATCCTCGCGGGTAACGGTGTTAAAAATCGCCCCAACCTGCCCGTCTTTGATCATCTCACGGATGGCTTCTTTCGGGTTATCCGGCCCGACGCTTATCAAACGTAGTTGGCCGATCTTCTCATCGACGGTCATCTGTTTGAGTAAATCGGTAACAAATGCATCCCGTGCTTCAGGGGTCAGAGGATGGTTACCAAACAAGGAGTCCGCCAGCGCTGGCTGAAACGCCAGGCTCACCGCGATACCTACAGAACAAAGCCATTTCATGTTGATTCTCTCTTTATTTTTTCCCGACGAGGCAGCGAAAATATAACAAAAACCGCAGTTTGCCGTAAGCCTAAACGGGAGAGATAAAGAAAGCTAAGGTTATTCTCCTAATTTTGAAATCCGGGATGAATGAAGCACAGCCAATTCAGAGACAACCTGAATGAGAAAGCGTATTGTCATACAGAGCGCTATGCTTGTTTCTGATATTTTTGCCCACCACAAGGAGTGGAGAATGTCTTCCATTACAACAACCGATAATAAAGCGTTGCTTAACGAACTGGCCCGTCTGGTGGGTCATTCGCACCTGCTTACCGAACCGTCTAAAACGGCCCGCTATCGCAAGGGCTTCCGCTCAGGTCAGGGCGAGGCGTTAGCCGTTGTCTTTCCTGGCTCATTGCTGGAACTGTGGCGTGTGCTGAACGCCTGCGTCGTCGCCGACAAAATTATCCTGATGCAGGCTGCCAACACCGGACTAACCGAAGGCTCTACGCCCAGCGGCAATGACTACGATCGTGAGATTGTTATTATCAGCACCCTGCGCCTCGACAAACTGCACGTCATCGGCAAAGGCGAACAGGTTCTGGCGTATCCCGGCACCACGCTCTATTCGCTGGAAAAAGCACTCAAGCCATTTGGTCGCGAACCGCATTCGGTGATTGGCTCTTCATGCATTGGCGCATCGGTGATTGGTGGGATTTGCAACAACTCCGGCGGCTCGTTGGTACAGCGCGGCCCGGCATATACCGAGATGTCGCTGTTTGCGCGAATTGACGAACAAGGCAAATTACAGCTGGTCAACCATCTGGGTATCGAACTTGGCCAGACGCCGGAGCAGATCCTCAGCAAACTTGATGACGAACGCATTAAAGATGACGATGTGCATCACGACGGGCGTCACGCGCACGATCACGATTACGTTACCCGCGTCAGAGATATCGAAGCCGATACCCCCGCACGCTATAACGCCGACCCGGACCGGCTGTTTGAATCTTCCGGCTGCGCGGGAAAACTGGCGGTGTTTGCGGTGCGCCTCGACACCTTTGAAGCCGAGAAAAATCAGCAGGTGTTTTATATCGGTACCAATCAGCCAGAGGTGCTGACGGAGATCCGCCGTCATATTCTGGCAAAGTTCGAACACCTGCCGGTCGCCGGCGAGTACATGCACCGTGATATCTACGATATCGCCGAGCAGTACGGCAAGGATACGTTTCTGATGATAGACAAGCTCGGCACCGACAAAATGCCGTTCTTCTTTACCCTGAAAGGTCGCACCGACGCGATGCTGGAAAAAGTGAAAATTTTCCGCCCGCACTTTACCGACCGTGCCATGCAGAAATTTGGCCATTTATTCCCCAGCCATTTACCGGCGCGGATGAAAAGCTGGCGCGATAAATACGAACACCACCTGCTGTTAAAAATGGCCGGTGGCGGCGTGGCCGAAGCACAAAGCTGGTTGACCGAGTTTTTCAAAACGGCCGAGGGCGATTTCTTTGCCTGTACGCCGGAAGAAGGCAGTAAAGCCTTTTTACACCGCTTTGCTGCAGCCGGAGCGGCGATTCGCTATCAGGCCGTCCATGCCGATGAGGTCGAAGATATTCTGGCGCTGGATATTGCGTTGCGCCGTAACGACACGGAATGGTATGAGCATCTGCCGCCCGAGATCGACAGTAAGCTGGTGCATAAGCTCTATTACGGACACTTTATGTGCTATGTCTTCCATCAGGATTACATTGTGAAGAAAGGTGTGGATGCGCATGCGCTGAAAGAGCAAATGCTGGAACTGTTGCAGGCTCGCGGGGCGCAGTACCCGGCAGAGCACAATGTGGGACACCTGTACAAAGCGCCGGAAACCTTGACGCGTTTTTATCGCGCCAACGATCCGACCAACAGCATGAACCCAGGGATCGGTAAAACCAGTAAACAGAAGTTCTGGAAAGAATCGTAGGCCCGATAAGCGTAAGCGCCATCGGGCACGTTGCCGGGGGCGCTTCGCTTGCCCGGCCTACGGTTTAATCGTTCTGCGCAGTTTGTTCACCCGTCGCCGCCATCTGTGCGGCTTTTTGCTTTTTATAGCTCAGTGCCGCCGCCGGAACCGGCATCACCTTGCCAGTTTCTATCCAGGTACGTAAACGGCTGGCATCGGCAAAATGGGTGTATTTACCAAACGCATCCATCACCACCAGCGCCACCGGTTTGTTGTTGATGACCGTGCGCATCACCAGACAGTGACCCGCCGCGTTGGTAAAGCCGGTTTTGGTGAGCTGGATATTCCAGTTATCGCGATACACCAGATGGTTGGTGTTGCGGAACGGCAGCGTATAGGCCGGGTTGGCAAAGGTGGCCATGTCTTCACGCGTGGTACTTAACTGACCAATCAGCGGATACTGTTTGCTGGCAATCAGTAATTTAGTGAGGTCACGGGCGGTCGACACGTTATGAATGGATAACCCTGTCGGTTCCACAAAGCGGGTCTTAGTCATCCCCAGTGATTTCGCTTTGGCATTCATCGCTTTGATAAACGCGTTATAACCGCCAGGATAATGATGCGCCAGGCTTGCCGCCGCACGGTTTTCCGATGACATCAGCGCCAGCAGCAGCATGTCTTTGCGGCTGATTTCACTGTTCAGCCGTACACGAGAATAGATGCCTTTCATTTCTGGCGTCTGGCTGATGTCTACTTTCAGCTTTTCGTTCAGCGGCAGTCGTGCATCCAGCACCACCATCGCCGTCATTAATTTGGTGATCGACGCAATCGGACGCACAAGGTCCGGATGGTTCGAATAGATGACCTTATTGGTATTCAAATCAACAATCATCGCACTACCAGACGCAATCTCGGGTTGAGAGGCCGCTGCGGTAGCCGCCGTTTTCGCCACGGCTTGGGGTGCAAAAGGAACTGCCAGCACCAGGGCAAGGCTTAATAATGAAACTCGAAATTTAAGCATGATGAGATTTCTGATAATGGTTCACGCACGTCACAACGCACACCGCCCGAGATAGAGAATAATCTCAAGCTAGCGCAGGCATCATAACCACCCGGCAGCATTGCCGCCACCGGAGAATCATCTCGAAATGCTGCGTTGCTGGCTTTTACACCAGCAACGCAGGGTAGACAGGTTGTTAGCTTAGAACAATCGGTATCCGTACCCCCACAGGATAACCGTAATCGCCAGCAGAACTTCGAGCACCAGGACGCCAATTGCCAGCGTTGAGCTGGAAAAGCTGAGTCCTTCCTCTCTGCTGATATTCAGGAATGTCGGGATGCCGAGATACAGCAAATAGCCGGTGTAAAACAGCGCGATAGTTCCGACTAAGGCACACAGCCAGACCAGCGGATACAACGCCACCAGCCCACTTAAAAACAGCGGTGTGGCGACATAGCCGGCAAAGACCATGCAATGTGCCAGCGACGGACGCTGCGGATAGTTACGTGCCATCCACCAGATAACCCTGCCCATCACGGCCACGCCGGCCAGCATCACACCGTAAAACAGAATTGCCATCGCAAATCCGGTCAACAGGGATAACTGCAATACGTTGCCGTCGCCAAAATTCCAGCCAATTTGCGTGGTGCCAATAAATGCGCAAATGACCGGGATGGCCGCCATCAGCAGAACATGGTGGGTATAGTGATGCGAAACACTTTCATTTTCGCTGTTGATCACGTGCATTTCACGATCGGGATGGGAAAATAGCCCCCAGACATGGTTCATACCGCCCCCTTCTTGTCAGCTCCGGACCTCAACACTTCAAGTATAATTCAGCTTTTGATTATTTTATGTACACGGTAAAAATACCGATGAGCTGGGTGACGGCTTTTCCGGCATCAACAATTCATCAGGTGTATGCTAATGGTTGTGGAGGTCATACAGACGTATGGATATAAACAATCTTATTGCCCAGTACGGCTATGCGGCGCTCATCATTGGCAGCCTGGCCGAAGGCGAAACCATTACCCTGTTGGGCGGCGTGGCGGCGCATCAGGGATTACTCAAATTTCCGCTGGTTGTTGTCTCCGTCGCGCTGGGGGGAATGATTGGCGATCAGTTGCTGTATCTGCTTGGTCGTCGTTACGGCGGCAACATTCTCCGTCGCTTCTCGCGTCATCGGGCAAAAATTCAGTATGCACAGAAAATGATCCAGCGGCGCCCATACCTGTTCGTGGTCGGGACACGTTTTATGTATGGCTTTCGGGTCATTGGGCCCTTGCTGATTGGTGCCAGTCACCTGCCGCCGAAAATCTTTTTACCGCTGAATATTCTCGGCGCACTGGTCTGGGCATTGCTGTTTACTACCCTTGGTTATGTGGGTGGAGAAGTGGTCGCGCCGTGGCTGCACAGTCTCGACCAGCATATCAAGCATGGGGTATGGCTGATTCTGGTTGTTGGGCTGGTGGTGGCGGTCCGCTGGTGGATGAAACGGCGCAATAAACAAAAAACCGACCCGACAGCCTGAATCTGCCGGGCCAGACTCTTAGGATGCGTGGTATCCGCCACCCAGGGCGCTGGTGAGCTGAATAGACGCATCCAGCCACTGACCTTGTAGTATCAGGCCGTTACACTGTTCACGCAGTGCCGGAATTTTTGCCTCACTGACGCGGGAGCCGGCGATAATCCCGGCGTTGAACCGCGCCTGCGCAAGCCCCACTACCCGCTGCGCGTCATGTTCGATCTGCAGCTGATGCTGATTCTTCTGCGCCAGCGTATCCACCTGCGTTGCCGCACGCGCGACATCATTCACCGCATCAACCACCGCTTTATTGTAATTGGCCACGGTCAGGTTACTTTGCGCTTTGGTGATGTCGAGATTCGCATTCAACCTGCCGCTGTCGAAGATCGGGAGCGTTAATCCGGCTGTGACGCCCATTTGTTGGGCAGAATGGCGGAACAGATCGCTCAGATGTAAAGCATCCTGCTGCAGGAAGGCCATCAGGTTAACGTCGGGATAAAATGCCGCTTTTGCCGCATCAATACTGCTCAGAGAAGATTCAATGTACCAGTGAGCCGCCTGCAGGTCCGGTCGGCGGGCCAGTAAGGAATAACCTAACTGGGACGGCAACTGGCTTTCGACGACGGGCATCGTGGTGGCATGCAGCTTCAGCGAGGTGGACTGCGTGTTGGTCAGCGCGCTCAACCGCGCCTCGATGACCTTCATTTTCCCGTTGACGTCGTTGAGTTGCTGCTCCGTTTTACCGGAATCAATATCGGTTTCAACGCCTTCTACCGAGGAGGTCAACCCGTTTTGGTACAGCTCGCGATCGACGGTAATCACATTTTGCTGCTCGGTTTCGATTTGCGTCAGCACGGTCTTCAGCGCCGCCTGCGTCTGCCATTCCCAGTATAAGCGGGAGACACCGCTCGCCAAAAGCTGTCGGGTTTGCTCGCGCTCAGCTTCACGCGCTTTGACTGCACCAATGCGTGCTGTTACCTCCGCCCGATTCTTACCCCACAGATCCAGGTTCCAGCCAGCGGTTAATCCCATGGTGCCATTGGTGTACCACGGCCCGGTGGTGCCCGCCGCCGGATCGGTGAGGGCAAACGGTCCCATCAAGCCTTCTGCCGACATTTTCTGGCGCTCGACGTCTGCCGAGAAATCAATCTGCGGACCATCCTGCGCCTCAACGGCCTTCGCCTGCGCCTCTGCCAGTTGGATACGCTGCTCTGCCACCTGCATATCAGGCGAATTCTTTAATGTGCTGTCAATCAACGCATTCAACTGGGGATTGTGATATGCCTTCCACCATTGGCTATCCGGCCAACCATTTTTTAATGCCGCGGGTAACGCAGAATCCACATTTTCAGCGGGCGTCTGCTGTGAGAGCGACTGGCGGGTATCGTGCATTGGGGCACAACCGGGCAGCAGAATAAAAAGCGGCAAGCATGCCGCTGCAAGAAGCACAGAATTATGATTCATGGGGATATACTGGTAAGAAATGATGTGCAAAGAGTACGACTTGTCGCAGATGCTTTTTTAGTTACGCGTGGCAATACATCTTTGGACATCAAAATATATAATTAGAAAAATATATTCCCGTTTAATAATACGGATAAAATAATTCTAATAATTTATGAATGGAGGCACGATGTCACAAAATATCTATGATGATCCGCACTTCTTTGCCGGATATGCCACGCTGGACCGCTCCGTAAAAGGACTCGACGGCGCGCCCGAATGGCCAGCATTGCAGGCCATGCTCCCTCCGTTACAAGGTCAGCGCATTCTCGATCTAGGCTGCGGATACGGCTGGTTTTGCCGCTACGCACGCGATAACCACGCGGCAAGCGTCGTGGGCTTAGATATTTCAGAGAAAATGTTAGCCCAGGCTTGCAACATGACCACCGGAGAGGGTATTTCGTACCAGCGCAAAGATCTTGACGCGCTGACGTTGACCGCGGATTCCTTTGAGCTGGTTTATAGCTCGCTCGCCTTGCACTATTTGCAGGATATAGAGCGATTATTGGTAACCATTTACCAGGCGTTAACACCAGGCGGAATGTTGGTCTTTTCGGCAGAACACCCAATTTATACAGCGCCCCTCACCCAAGGTTGGATAAAAGACAAAACCGGGCAACTCTCCTGGCCGGTGAATCACTATCAGCAGGAAGGTGAACGCATCAGCAACTGGTTTGCTGAAGGGGTAAAAAAACAACACCGCAAGCTGGCAACCTGGATCAACGCGCTTATTGGCGCCGGGTTTGAGATTGTCTGTGTTGATGAGTGGGGACCGTCTGCTGAACAGATTGCCGCAAACCCCGCGTTGGATGAAGAGAAAGAGCGCCCGATGGTGTTTCTGCTCAGCGCACGTAAGCCGGCATAACAGTGCCTGCAGGCAGAGTTTTCAATACTAAATTTGAACTTACCAAAAAGGGAAGGCTAATGAAAATTCTGCTGTGGGCTATTTTAATTATTTTTCTGATTGGACTGTTGGTGGTGACTGGCGTGTTTAAGATGATTTTCTGACATCAATGCCGGATGGCGGCGTAAACGCCGTCTCCGGCCAGTAATATAATGACCGGTTAAATCTCAATGGCCTGAATCGTCCGTGCGATATCCGGTGAATTATTGAGAGCGCGAATCTCCTGAAACAGCGTCGTCGCTTCGGCATATTCTTTGCGTAAATATCCCAGCCACTGCTTAATACGCGCCACATGATATAGCCCGGTATCACCCTGCTTTTCCAGACGGGTATATTTTTTCAGTAATGTCACCACATCGGGCCACGGCATCCGCGGTTCGTTATATTTCACCACCCGACTCAGGTTCGGGATATTTAGCGCCCCGCGTCCGATCATCACCGCATCACATCCGGTGACCGCCATACAATTTTGCGCGCTCTGCCAGTCCCAGATTTCACCGTTGGCGATAACCGGAATCGTAAGACGCTGGCGGATCTCACCGATAGCCTGCCAGTTGATATGCTCCGCT
This sequence comes from Citrobacter sp. wls613, assembly GCF_005281195.1. Lineage (NCBI taxonomy): Bacteria > Pseudomonadati > Pseudomonadota > Gammaproteobacteria > Enterobacterales > Enterobacteriaceae > Citrobacter > Citrobacter sp. wls613. Next base: position 445,052 of record NZ_SZXN01000056.1, on the reverse strand, counting down.
TTATACCCTTGCTCTTTGGTGCGGCCATGAACCGCCAGTTCGCTGGCACCCGCCTGCTGAACGGCATCGGCGATTTCAAACTGCCGGTCGCTGCTGTCCCAGCCCAGGCGCACTTTCACCGTTACCGGCAAATGACCCGGCACCGCCTCGCGCATCGCCTTCGCCCCCTGATAGATAAGTTCAGGATCTTTCAATAGCGTTGCGCCGCCACCGCTGCCGTTAACCAGTTTTGACGGGCAGCCACAGTTCAGATCGACACCGTACGACCCCAGCTCAACCGCGCGGGCCGCGTTCTCTGCCAGCCATTGTGGATGCTGCCCCAGCAGTTGGATGCGCACCTGCGTGCCGGATGGGGTACGGCTGTTGTTATGCAGCTCCGGGCAGATCCGATGAAATACTTTTGCTGGCAGGAGCTGATCCACCACGCGCACAAATTCGGTGATGCACAGATCATAATCATTAACTTCAGTCAGCAGCTCGCGCACCAGTGAGTCGAGCACGCCTTCCATCGGCGCCAGTAAAACACGCATATTGTTACCTGCAAAAAAGAGAGGCGCTATGGTAGCGTCTCCGTACAAGAGATCAAAGCACTACACAGGCATCGCCCTGTCGATTGGGGCTATTGCCTGATGTTCCAGTTATCTATTTCCACTATGCTTAGAATTCATGATGTGATCGGTAGCACGTTTTTAAGTTTAATTGTATGATGAATAGGTCTCGTCAAGGGTTTCTACTATGAGCAAGTCACTGAACATTATCTGGCAATATTTACGCGCGTTTATCCTGATTTATGCCTGCCTGTATACGGGTATTTTTCTTGCCTCACTGCTGCCTATCACCATCCCGGGTAGCATTATTGGCATGCTGATTCTGTTTGTTCTGCTGGCATTACAGATACTACCAGCGAAATGGGTTAACCCCGGTTGCTACGTCCTGATTCGTTACATGGCGCTGCTGTTTGTCCCGATTGGCGTCGGGATCATGCAGTACTTTGACTTGCTGCGCGCGCAGTTTGGACCGGTCGTAGTGTCCTGCACCATCAGTACGCTGGTCGTTTTCCTGGTGGTGAGTTGGAGCTCACACCTTGTGCACGGTGAACGCAAAATCGTTGGGCAAAAAGGATCAAAAGAATGATGGCGTATATCTGGTGGTCGTTACCCCTCACGCTGGCGGTATTTTTTGGCGCACGTAAGCTGGCAATGCGGATCAAAATGCCGCTGCTGAACCCGCTGCTGGTTGCCATGGTGGTGATTATTCCTTTTCTGATCCTGACCGGCATTCCCTACGATCACTATTTCAAAGGTAGCGAAGTGCTGAACGATTTACTGCAACCTGCCGTGGTCGCGTTGGCATACCCGCTGTACGAACAGCTGCACCAAATCCGCGCCCGCTGGAAATCCATTATTGCCATCTGCTTTGCTGGTAGCATTGTGGCGATGGTCACCGGGACCACTATTGCGTTACTGATGGGGGCATCGCCAGAAATTGCCGCATCTATAATGCCTAAATCGGTCACCACGCCGATCGCCATGGCGGTGGGGGGTAGCATCGGCGGTATTCCTGCTATCAGCGCCGTCTGCGTCATCTTTGTCGGGATCCTGGGTGCCGTGTTTGGCCACACACTGTTAAATGCGATGCGCATTCGCACCAAGGCGGCGCGTGGACTGGCAATGGGGACCGCGTCACACGCCCTGGGTACGGCACGCTGCGCGGAGCTTGATTACCAGGAAGGTGCGTTCAGTTCCCTGGCACTGGTTATTTGCGGGATCATCACCTCGCTGGTGGCCCCCTTCCTGTTCCCGGTGATTCTGGCTGTAGTCGGTTAGCGCCATTTTTAGTTCATTTATTTGCGATGCGTTGCACATTTTTCATTTAAGTTTCATGAGTTGCATACACAGTGAGATTTGGATCACACATAAAGCCGTAACAGGCCCGTAAACTACGATTCCATTACATTGTTATGAGGCATCGCCATGCATCCACGTTTTCAAACTGCTTTCGCCCAACTCGCGGGTAACGTGCAATCAGCCCTGGCCCCCCTTCTGGCGGATGTCCATTTCCCCGCCATGTTGACTGCGGAGCAGGTCTCTTTGCTGAAACGCGAATCGGGACTGGACGAAGACGCGCTGGCATTCGCTCTGCTGCCGCTGGCTGCCGCCTGCGCACGTACCGATCTGTCCCATTTTAACGTTGGTGCCATTGCGCGCGGCGTCAGTGGCAACTGGTATTTTGGTAGCAATATGGAATTCCTCGGCGCGACGATGCAGCAAACCGTTCATGCCGAGCAAAGCGCCATCAGTCACGCCTGGCTGCGCGGAGAAAAGGGACTTGCCGCCATTACCGTCAACTACACCCCCTGCGGCCACTGCCGTCAGTTTATGAACGAGCTGAACAGCGGGCTGGATTTACGCATTCATTTGCCGGGTCGTGAGCCGCACGCGCTGCGTGACTACCTGCCGGATGCTTTTGGTCCGAAAGATCTCGACATCAAAACATTGCTGATGGATGAGCAGGATCACGGCTTTGTGCTGCAAGGTGACGCGCTGACGCAGGCGGCGATCGCCGCAGCCAACCGCTGCCATATGCCGTACAGCAACGCCCCAAGCGGTGTGGCACTGGAATGCAAAGACGGTCAAATCTTCAGCGGTAGCTACGCTGAAAACGCCGCCTTTAACCCCACTCTGCCTCCGCTGCAGGGTGCATTAAACCTGTTGAATCTGAACGGCTACGATTACCCGGATATTCAACGCGCCGTACTGGCAGAAAAAGCCGATGCGCCGTTGATCCAGTGGGATGCCACTGCCGCTACCCTGAAAGCTCTGGGCTGCAACCACATCGAGCGCGTTTTGCTAGCGTAAAAAGGTCGTCATGTAGGCCGGATAAGCCAACGCCGCCATCAGGCATTATCGCCATAGCCTGATGGCAACGCGTTAGCGTCTTATCTGACCTACATGATCTAAACAGTATTGCTGAAAATCCCCTCAATCAGACTGCTGTTTCTTGCGCTACGCCGTCGGGTACAGTAGCCTGATTAACATTCCATCCCATTGCCGAGTTATCTACATGTTAAAGCGCGTGTTTTACAGCTTGTTAGTCCTGTCAGGCTTACTGCTGTTGACGGTGCTTGGCCTCGACCGATGGATGAGCTGGAAGACGGCACCCTATATCTACGACGAATTGCAGGATTTACCCTACCGTCAGGTCGGCGTGGTATTAGGCACCGCGAAGTACTATCGCACCGGCGTGATTAACCAGTATTACCGCTACCGTATTCAGGGCGCATTAAACGCGTATAACAGCGGTAAGGTGAATTATCTGCTGCTCAGCGGCGACAATGCCCAGCAAAACTACAACGAACCGATGACGATGCGTAAAGATCTGATTGCCGCTGGCGTCGATCCTGCCGACATCGTGCTTGATTACGCCGGTTTCCGTACACTTGACTCCATTGTGCGCACCCGCAAAGTATTTGATACCAACGATTTCATCATTATCACTCAGCGATTCCACTGCGAGCGCGCGTTGTTTATTGCGCTGCATATGGGCATTCAAGCCCAGTGCTACGCGGTACCGTCACCAAAAGATATGCTGACCGTACGCGTACGCGAATTTGGCGCACGTTTTGGCGCCCTGGCCGATCTCTATCTTTTTAAACGTGAGCCGCGTTTTTTAGGTCCGCTGGTGCCCATCCCGGCCCTGCACCAGGTTCCGGATGATGCGCAGGGCTACCCGGCGGTCACGCCTGAACAATTGTTAGAATTACAAAAGAAACAAGGAAAATAAGCATGGATGTGCAAACCCTCTTCGTCGTTTTAGCCTTTCTGTTAATCCCTGTATTTTGTTTTCGTGAAGCCTGGAAGGGCTGGCGTACAGGTGCGGTGGATAAAATAAAGAAGAACGCCCGTGAACCCGTTTATGCCTATCGTCATCAAGAACCGCTGCAATTCTGGTCATACGTTCTTGTTTACGCCGGATGCGGATGTTTATCTTTTGGCATGGTGATTTATTTAATCTTTTATCGATAAAATCCAGTTATTAATATTAGCGCTTGAGAATAGCTAATATTATGATAATAATTCCTATTTTAACATAAGGGATTAATGCTGCTTATCGGCATTTCCCTCACACCATCTTTTATTTGTGAAACCTTTCACAGAATACTCTTCCTGCAATGCTTAGCCTTAAGAAAGGCTTTTTTATTTTTATATTTTGTTATTAACAGTTCGCCTTAATTTACTCAAGCATTAAGGAAGAAAAGATGCCACAACAAAATTATCTGGATGAACTAACGCCCGCTTTCACCCCCTTATTAGCAATAAAAGAGGCCTCGCGTTGTTTATTATGTCACGATGCCCCCTGTAGTCAGGATTGTCCGGCACAAACTGACCCAGGGAAATTTATCCGCTCCATCTATTTTCGCAATTTTAAGGGTGCAGCCGAAACTATTCGCGAAAATAATGCGCTCGGCGCCATTTGTGCCCGGGTATGCCCCACCGAAAAATTATGCCAGCGTGGATGTACGCGCTCAGGAATAGATCAACCGATCGATATTGCACGCCTGCAACGTTTTATTACCGATTTTGAACAGCAGACGGCGATGAAAATTTATCAACCGGCAACCAAAACACGAGGCAAAGTCGCCATTATCGGCGCAGGACCAGCTGGGTTGCAGGCCAGCGTGACGTTGAGTAACCTGGGTTATGACGTAACGATCTACGAAAAGCAGGCTCAGCCGGGTGGCTGGCTACGCTTTGGCATTCCTGAGTTTCGCCTGCCCCAGTCTGTTTTGGATCTTGAGATTGCTCGTATCGTTGAAATGGGCGTCACCATCAAGTGCGATTGCGAAGTCGGCAACACGATCGCCGTCGAACAACTCAAAGCTGAAAATCGCGCCGTGCTGGTGACTGTTGGGATGTCTTACGGTTCCACCCTGCCATTGTTTGACGAGGCGGATAACGTTGAGATTGCCGTCGATTTCCTGCAACGCGTGCGACAGGCGCACGGTGATATCACCTTACCGCAGAGTGCGTTAATTATCGGCGGGGGCGATGTCGCCATGGATGTCGCCAGCACGCTGAAACTCCTCGGCTGCCCGTCAGTTACCTGTGTCGCTCGTGAAGAATTAGCTGAATTTCCCGCCAGTGACAAAGAGTTTACCAGCACGCAGGCATTAGGCGTGTCGATCATCGACGGTTTTACGCCGGTAGCGGTTGCCGGAAATAAAGTCACCTTTAAACACGTGCGTCTGCCAGGGGAACTCTCTCTTGAAGCCGAGCATATTATGCTCGCCGTCGGCCAACACGCGCAGTTGGATGCATTTCACGCGTTAACAGCGCAACGTAATCTTATTGAAACCCATAATTATCAAACCGCCGATCCGGTTATTTTCGCCGCTGGCGATATTGTCAAAGGAGATAAAACCGTGGTGTCTGCCGTGAAAACCGGTAAAGAAGCCGCTCAGGCAATTCATCACTATTTAGAGGGGGCTTGCTCATGTTAACGAAAGATCTTTCTATTACCTTTTGCGGCGTAAAATTCCCCAACCCGTTTTGCCTCTCTTCTTCTCCGGTAGGCAACTGCTTTGAGATGTGCGCCAAAGCCTATGACACCGGCTGGGGCGGCATTGTGTTTAAAACAATTGGTTTTTTTATTGCCAACGAAGTCTCCCCACGATTTGACCATCTGACAAAAGAAGATACCGGCTTTATTGGCTTCAAGAATATGGAGCAGATTGCCGAACATCCGCTGGAAGAGAACCTGGCCGCCATTCGTAAACTGAAACAACATTACCCTGATAAGGTGCTGATTGCGTCAATCATGGGCGAAAATGAGCAGCAATGGCAGGAGCTGGCACGACTGGTTGAAGAAGCCGGTGCAGATATGATTGAGTGCAACTTCTCGTGTCCGCAGATGACTTCACATGCGATGGGCAGCGATGTCGGGCAAAGCCCGGAGTTGGTTGAGAAATACTGTCAGGCAGTTAAACGCGGTTCCTCCCTGCCGATGTTAGCCAAAATGACGCCAAATATCGGTGATATGTGCGAAGTCGCTCTGGCGGCTAAACACGGAGGCGCTGACGGTATCGCGACCATTAACACCGTAAAATCCATCACCAATATCGACCTGAAGCGGAAGATCGGCATGCCGGTGGTCAACGGGAAATCCAGTATTTCTGGCTATTCCGGCAAGGCTGTAAAACCCATCGCACTGCGCTTTATCCAACAACTGCGTTCGCACCCAGAACTGCATGATTTCCCGATTAGCGGCATTGGCGGTATTGAAACCTGGGAAGATGCTGCCGAATTCTTGCTGTTAGGCGCAGCCACGCTGCAGGTCACCACCGGGATCATGCAGTACGGCTACCGTATTGTGGAAGATATGACCAGCGGACTGTCGCACTATCTTGCCGATCAGGGGTTTAACTCACTGGAAGAGATGGTCGGTCTTGCCAATGCCAATATTATTCCGGCTGAAGATCTTGACCGTAGTTACATCGTCTACCCCCATATCAACCTCGAAAAATGCGTCGGCTGCGGACGCTGCTATATCTCCTGCTATGACGGAGGACATCAGGCGATGGAGTGGGATGAGCAGACCCGTACACCGCACTGCGACACGGAAAAATGCGTCGGCTGCTTGCTGTGTGGTCACGTTTGTCCGGTCGCCTGCATCGATTTAGGCGAGGTCAAATTCAAAACAGGTGAGAAAGCACATGCAGTAACGCTGTAACACAAGTAACAAAAAGCCCGGTGCAGTCATTTCTCTGCCCCGGGCTTTTTGTTGTCTATCGTTACTTCTTACGCGCGTATTTCAGTGAGTCCAGCGCCACGGCGAAGATAATAATGCCGCCTTTAATGATGTACTGCCAGTAAGGGTTCACGCCGATGTAGGTCAGGCCATAGTTGATGACGGTGAAGATTATCACACCGGTCACTACGCCAAAGACGGTACCGACCCCACCACTGAACGACACGCCGCCCACGACACAGGCCGCAATGGCATCAAGCTCATACATAAAGCCGAGGTTGTTGGTTGCCGAGCCGATACGCCCTGCTTCCAGCAAACCACCGAAGGCATAGAACACCCCGGACAGCGCATAGATAATCAGCAGGTTCAGCGCAACGTTAACACCCGACACTTTCGCCGCTTCCGGGTTACCGCCAATGGCAAAAATGTTTTTACCGAAGCGGGTCTTATTCCACAGTACCCAAACAAAGGCCACCGCAATCAGCGCATAGAAGGTGATGTAGGAGAGTCGGAAACTGCCCAGCGCAATAAAGCCCTGCGCAAAGGTGGAGAACCCGCTGTCAAAGCCAGAAATAGGCGATGCCCCAACGAAATCGTAATACAGTGAGTTGATCCCGTACACGATGATCATCGTACCAAGGGTAGTAATAAACGGCGTCACGTTCAGGTAAGCAATGATGATACCGTTCACCAGGCCGATAATGGCACCGATGGCACAAACAATCAGTACCACCACGATGATCGGCATAGTGGCCATTTCCGGGAACACCTTGTTGGCGTTCTCCATAGATTGCAGCAACGTTGCGGCAACCACCGCCGCCAGGCCAACCTGACGCCCGGCTGACAGGTCAGTACCTTGGGTAACAATCAGTCCGGCTACGCCCAGCGCGATAATAATACGCACCGAGGATTGGGTCAGAATGTTACTCAAGTTCAGTAAACTTAAGAATGTGGGGTCCTGGAAAATAATAATGGCCAGCAGAACTAAAAGAACAACGTAAATTCCGCCTTCTTTCAGGTAAGTAAGAAAACTTTTCTTATTTAACGCACTCATGAGGAGCCCCTAATCTTAAAGGTGCAAAGACGCAAGACGGAGGATTTCGTTTTGCGTTGTTGTTTTCGTGTCAACAATTCCAGCCACGAGACCATTGCTCATAACCAGAATACGATCGGTAATACCCAGCAGTTCCGGCATTTCAGAGGAGATGATAATAATCCCCTTCTCCTTTTTCGCCAGTTCTGCAATTAACTGATAAATTTCAAATTTTGCACCAACGTCGATTCCTCGCGTGGGTTCATCCAGCATCAGTATCTCTGGCTGCGTTAACAACCAACGACCAATAACCACCTTTTGCTGGTTACCACCGGACAGGGAACCAATTTGCGTACGATGGCCAGGTGTTTTTACCCTCATTGAGTCAATAACCCATTGGGTATCGCTCTTCATGCGGGAATTATCCAACAGACCCACTTTATTTTTATAGTTCTGAATATTGGAGATTAACGAGTTAAATCCAATATCCAGATAGGCATAAATACCGGTTGAACGGCGCTCTTCCGTGACCAGCGCAAAACCATGGTTAATGGCTTCATTGGCGCTGTGGTTATTAATTTTTTTGCCGTGGAGCGTAATCGTACCCGATGATTTTTCACGAATACCAAAAAGGGTTTCAACGATATCCGTGCGTTTTGCGCCGACTAAACCGGCAATACCGAGGATTTCCCCTTTATGCAGATCAAAAGAGATATCACGAATTGACGGTTGACGTAACGACGTCAGATTGCGTACTTCAAGAATCACTTCACCAGGCGTGTTCTCTTTGTCCGGGAAACGTTGGTTCAGCGAACGTCCCACCATCATGGCGATGATCTTATCCATATCCAGCCCTTCAAGCGGCTGGGTGGCAATCCACTGGCCATCACGCAGGACGGTGATTTCATCGCACAACTGGAAGATTTCTTCCATCTTGTGAGAAATATATACGATACCGCAGCCACGTTCTTTCAGCTTACGGATGATGGTGAACAGATGATTAACCTCTTTTTCGGTTAACGATGAGGTCGGTTCATCCATGATGACGATTTTGGCGTCATACGAAAATGCTTTGGCAATTTCTATCATCTGCATTTGTGAAACCGATAACGTACCGACACGCGCACGCGGATCGATATCAATATCCAGCTCATCAAATATCGCTTTGGTATCACGGTACATTTTATCCTGGTCGACAAACATGCCTTTGGTGGGATAACGCCCCAGCCACATGTTGTCCATCACAGAACGTTGTAAAACCAGGTTTAATTCCTGGTGTACCATTGAAATACCGTTTTCAAGCGCTTCTTTAGCAGAATGAAAATCGATTTCTTTACCCTGAAATAAAATACTGCCGGAATCTTTTTGATAGATCCCAAAAAGACATTTTAATAATGTCGACTTTCCAGCACCATTCTCGCCCATCAAGGCATGAATAGAATGTGGGCGGACTTTTAAATTAACATTATCAAGAGCCTTAACGCCCGGAAAGGACTTGTTGATGCCGCTCATTTCCAACAAGTATTCGCCTGACGACTGAGTATTAGTGCTGACCATAATTATACCTTGTTGGCCTTGCAAAGCGTGTTATTAAGGGCGCAACCAAATTGCGCCCACAGACGGAGTATTTATTTGTTAGTGAACTCTGCCAGATTATCTTTATCGACGCCGACGTAAGGAATACGAACGATTTTATTCTCGATTTTCCAGGTCGTGCCATCCGCTGCGCCTTTGCCGGCTGCCAGGTTTTTCGCCAGATCGAAAGTCGCTTTCGCCTGGTTGTTAGCATCGTTCAGCACGGTACCGGCCATTGCGCCAGATTTAACCAGTGCCAGTGCTTCTGGCAATGCATCCACACCAAATACCGGTACGCTGGTTTTGTTGTGTGCTTTCAGCGCTTCTATCGCACCCATTGCCATAGCGTCGTTGTTCGCGATAACGACTTCAATTTTGTTAGCATTTGGACCGGACATCCACGCATCAACTTTATCTTTCGCCTGAGCGGTATCCCACATAGCGGTATCTAACTGCAACTGCTCAGTTTTAATGCCCTTGTCGTTCAGCTCTTTAATCACGTAGGTGGTACGTGCTTCAGCATCCGGGTGTCCCGGCTCGCCTTTCAGCAGAACAAACTGAATTTTACCGTCTTTGTTCAGGTCCCAGTTCGGGTTTGCCGCCCAGTGCTTAGCAATCAAATCGCCCTGGATGATGCCGGATTCTTTGGAGTCAGTACCGACGTAGAAGGCTTTATCATAGCTGTCCAGCGCTTTACGAGAAGGCTCTTTGTTGAAGAACACGATAGGAACGTTCTGACCGCGTGCTTTCTCAATGACCGTGCCCGCTGCTGCCGGGTCAACCAGGTTGATCGCCAGAGCTTTCACGCCTTTTGCCAGCAACACATCAATCTGATCGTTTTGTTTAGACTGATCGTTCTGGGAGTCATTCATCAGCAGCTGTACATCTGGCGCCGTTTTGGCATCTTTTTCGATTGCTTTACGTACCACAGACATAAAGTTATCGTCATACTTATAAATCGTCACACCAATACGGGTATCAGCAGCGTGCGCAGCCGCACCGAATAACATGCTTGCCATTACAGCAGACAGGGTCAACACCTTCTTATTCATGGTATCTCCGGTTTTATTATGCAGGGTAGTACTTGAGATAAATGCTCGGCGGGACAGAACGTTACTAAACTGTTACTGAACGCCGAAGCTCACTTTTAAAAATATTTCTTCCGTGTCTGGCAACGCTCCAAAAACAGGCTTTAATTGTTGTTTAAGACGCCCACACCTCGATGAAAGTGATTATTCACCGTTACATAGTAGTTACAGCGCAACAAACAGTGTCATCATAGCTATCGCATTGTTAAGATACTGTGAATTTACTCACAGATTGAAAGCGGTTACATCAGGTGACATTATCAGTTAGTGATCGGTGCCGCATTCTGTCGCAACGCCACAGAATGACGTCGCACCAGTGTCGGCATAAAACAGTGCGTTGCCGCCGGATCCAGCGTACCCGCCGCCCCTTGTAGCGCAAGCTCTGTCGCCATTTTCGCCATTGACGCAATGGGGTAGCGCACGGTGGTCAGTTGAGGGTCAGTGTAACGGGCAATCGGGATATCATCGAAACCAATGATAGACAGGTGTAATGGAATGGCGATGCCGTTGTCTTTTAACGCCGTCAGCGCTCCGGCAGCCATGTTGTCGTTGTAGGCAAAAACCGCCGTCAGCTGCAAATTGCGCCCCAACAACTCCACCATGGCTGATTCGCCCCCCGGCATATCCGGTGAACCGGTACCTACCCAGCTTTCCGCTGGCGTAATACCGTGTTCCTGCAACGCGCTCATCCAGCCCTCTTTGCGCATCGCATCATCTTCAATTCGGTGGCTTGACGCCAGGTAGCCAATACGTTGATGACCGTTATTGAGCAGCATGCGGGTGGCCATTTTAGCTCCGCTGATATTGTCCAGGCAGACACAGCGATGGGCGTAACCCGGCACAATGCGATTGATGAGCACCATGCCCGGGATGTGTTCCATAAACTCGCCTAGCTCGCGATCGCTCAGCGCTTTTGAGTGGACAATCAAGGCATTACAACGTTGGCGGATCAGGACTTCGATGGCATGACGTTCTTTTTCAGCTTCATGATAACTGTTGCCAATCAGCACATATTTCTGGTGCTGCTGAGCCACCAGATCCACGGCTTTCACCAATGCACCAAAAAACGAATCTGATACATCCATCACCACGACCCCAATGGTGTCGCTCACCTGCGTCGCCAGCGCTTGCGCATTGGCATTGGGTCGATAGCCTAACTGTGTCACAGCCTTCATTACCGCTTCACGGGTGTCAGGACTCACCAACGCACTGTTATTCAGTACGCGGGAAACCGTCGCTACAGAAACGCCAGACTGCCGTGCCACATCACGTATGGTTACCATATTCACTGCCCTGTTTAAGATTGCGGTTGCCCACGGACACCCCAGGCTGTGTATTTTGTCAGCACGGGGTACAGGACTGCGTGAGTCATGTCACAGAAATGAAAGCGGTTACATCCATTTTGTTAATGAATGTGATCCAGATCGTTATCTGGATGTTCGCGGCAATGATGTCCCTGAAGCACGCAGGGTTAATTGACGCCATAGCCACTCCACCGGGCCCTGCCGGTAAAAATGCAGCCAAATGACGGAGAAAAGCAGGTTAACAGCCCAGACGGGAATAACGAAAAACAGCAGCGTCAGCCGGTCGAATTGCATAAACAAACCGAACTGATAAAACACCGTGGTGCAGATAAGCGTCTGCAGCAGATAATTAGTCAGCGCCATGCGTCCTACGCAGGCAATAGCGATAACAATCTTAACGCGACTCAGTTGCGGCCAGAAACCAAACATCAACGCAGCGTAGCCGATGGTCTGAAACGGCGCGCTCAGTTCACGCGGGGCTTGTAGCAGGAAAGCACACCAGCGGTACGCCCAGTCGAGATGCCACTGCAGCATAATCGCAGGCAGATTGATTGCTATACCGGTCACCACCAGCAGCATACCTGTACGTCGATAATGCGACAAACTGTACTGCCCTTTCAGCCAGCCACTGCGCATTAATGCGGCACCCAACAGCATCATCCCCGCCAGTTGCCAGCCGTACTGCGCCCCCAGCGCCAGCAGGCTGTTTGACAGCATATCCACGCGGTTACTCACCGCTTCCATGCCGCCATTAATCTTCCAGTACTTTTCATACAGCAACGCGGAGGCATCCGGTGTCCAGGCGCGACTGGTTTCCCCCCCAGAAATCGAACCCAGCAGCAGCAGTACGCCGATCCCCACCAGATACAGCAGAGCACCGGTGTTAAACAGGCTTTTTACCGATGGGGCATCACGAATCAGCCGCCAGCCGATCAGGCCGATTAAGCCATACGCCAGCAGGATATCGCCATCCCAGAATAGTAAGCCGTGAATAAACCCCAGTAAGACCAGCAGCGTGAGTCGCGACTGGATCCAGCGTTTTCCGCGTGGCAGCAGCATTTGCAGGCCCGCGCCGAAGAGCAGAGCGAACAGCGTGAGGAATTTCACCTGCGCGAAGAGATCGAGCGCCGCCCAGGTCCAGGCATCCGATAAAGTAATGCTGCCAGACCAGGCCGGGTTGAGATATGCCGCCTTTGGCAAACCAAAGGCGCTGATATTGAGAAGCAGGATCCCGAGGATGGCAACGCCACGAATAAAATCCAGCGTGACATTACGCTCCATGGTCCTGCCCTTGTCAGTTGTGGTGACGTACAGCGCGCAGGAATTCCTGACGCGTATTCTGGCTGGATTTAAATAATCCGCCCAGTGAGGTGGTCGTAGTGGCGCTGGTCGCATCGCGAATACCGCGCGCTTTCACACAGTAATGCACCGCATCAATCGACACCGCCACATTATTGGTTCCCAGCAGGGTTTGCAGTGCAGTCAGGATTTGTTGGGTCAGACGCTCCTGCACCTGCGGACGCTGGGCAAAGAATTGCACGATACGGTTAATCTTCGACAAACCAATCACGGATTCTTTCGGGATATACGCCACCGTCGCTTTGCCATCGATAGTGACAAAGTGATGTTCGCAGGTGCTGGTCAGCGTGATATCACGAACGGTGACCATTTCATCAACCTTCATTTTGTTTTCAATGACGGTGATTTTAGGAAAATTGGCGTAATCGAGACCGGAAAAAATCTCATCGACATACATTTTTGCGATGCGATGCGGCGTTTCCATCAGGCTGTCATCGCTCAAATCGAGATTGAGCAATTGCATAATCTCGGTCATATGGCCGGAGATAAGACGTTTGCGCGTTTCGTTATCCATCTCTTGCACGGGCGGGCGCAGCGGTGTTTCGAGACCACGCGCAACCAGCGCTTCATGTACCAGGGCCGCTTCTTTACTGAGTGATGACATTTATTCTTCTCCTGCAGGTGTGGCGCCTCTGCCCTGCGTGGGGCAAAGTTTTTAGGCTGTGTCACAGCCAGAACATTGTGCGTGAGGCTGCGCACATAATCCAGTATTCACCGCGATAATTATTGAAATTGGCACCGCCTTTCAGCGTGTGGCTTTCATGCACCGCTCGATCGGGTCGATACGGAGTGTTAACGCGAGGTTATATAGATGATGATGTATGTTTGCCCATTGCGGAAGTGAAAGTTACTCACGGCATCATGAATTATCTGTATTATGGTGAATTCGCAAACATATTCAGATTCAACACAACAAGGAGCCGTGCATGGAAATGCTCGAAGAGCACCGCTGTTTTGAAGGCTGGCAGCAACGCTGGCGTCATGATTCCGCCACCTTAAATTGCACCATGACCTTCAGCATTTTTCTCCCACCGCCGCGCGAAAATACGCCGCCTCCGGTACTGTACTGGCTGTCGGGCCTGACCTGTAATGATGAAAACTTTACCACCAAAGCGGGTGCGCAGCGCATTGCGGCTGAGTTGGGGATCGTACTGGTGATGCCGGATACCAGCCCACGCGGTGAACACGTTGCGAACGATGACGGGTACGATTTAGGCCAGGGCGCCGGCTTTTATCTCAACGCTACCCAGGCCCCCTGGGCCGCGCATTTCCGCATGTATGATTATTTGCGGGATGAGCTGCCGCAGCTTATTCAAGCGCATTTTAACGTCAGCGAGCGCTGCGCCATCAGCGGACATTCGATGGGCGGTCACGGCGCACTGATTATGGCGCTGAAAAATCCCGGCAGATACACCAGCGTTTCCGCCTTTGCGCCGATTGTTAACCCCTGTCGCGTGCCGTGGGGCGTGAAGGCGTTTAGCGCCTATCTGGGCGAGGATAAATCGACCTGGGCCGAATGGGACAGCTGCGCGTTAATGTTAGCCAGTAAACCGGAAGAGGCAATTCCAACGCTTATCGATCAGGGTGATAGCGATCAGTTCCTTGCCGATCAGCTCCAGCCCGCCGTACTGGCAGAGACTGCCCGCCAGACCGCGTGGCCGATGACGTTACGTATCCAGCCAGGCTTTGATCACAGCTATTACTTTATTGCGTCGTTCATTGAAGATCACCTGCGCTTCCACGCGCAGTATCTGCTGAAGTAACCCCCCGAGGGCGCAAGCCCTCTTTGTTTCTCCATCATTCCTTCACTTTTTCTCCATTTTTATTTCGCAGCTATCTCTTTGATTTTATAAACACTTCCCAGAACATTACATCAAACACAAATGATTTCTATTATCATTTGTGTTTACAAAAGTTCATACTTTTGTACAATCCCTCCGCTTCTTTACTGAAAAGAGTCCTTAAAAGACAAATACATACAATTGTCATGGCCTTTCACATGACACGCAGTTAGATTCATTTAAATGGAATGATACAAATGACTATACCTCACGTTAGGGCCGTTGCTGCCGCAGTATGCGTCGCCAGCCTCCCATCACTCGTCTATGCCGCTGACCAGGATACCGTAGTAGTCACCGCGACCGGTTTCGAGCAAAAGATTCAGGATGCCCCCGCCTCTATTTCTGTGATCACCAAGCAGCAAATTGAGGATAAAGCCTACCGCGATGTCACCGATGCGCTCAAAGATGTGCCTGGCGTCGTCGTCACGGGTGGCGGTAGCAGCAGTGATATCAGCATCCGCGGGATGGCCTCGCAGTACACGCTCTTCCTGGTCAACGGTAAGCGGATCAGCACACGCGGCACGCGACCGAACAGCGATAACTCCGGCATTGAACAAGGCTGGCTGCCGCCGCTGGAATCCATTGAACGCATCGAAGTGATCCGTGGCCCCATGTCATCGCTGTACGGCTCCGATGCAATGGGCGGGGTGATTAACGTGATCACCAAAAAGGTATCGAATACCAAAGGCTGGAGTGGTTCTCTACATGGTGACGCCACCTTCCAGGAAGACCGTGACTCCGGCGATATTTACCAGACTAACGCCTATGCGTCCGGGCCGCTGATTGACGGATTACTCGGCGCAAAAGTCACCGGGTTATTCTCTCACCGTGCCGAAGATGAAATCGTCAATGGTTATAACGAACAGCGCATGCGTAATGGGGGATTAACCCTGAACCTTACGCCGGATGATAAAAACGACATTGACTTCGATTACGCCCGTGAACTGCAGGATCGCGACAGTACGCCAGGTAAATCCACAGCAGAAGAAAGCTGTCGCAACGGAAGCTGTAAGCCAAACAGCAAAAGCGAAAACAAGTATGTGCACACGACCTATTCATTAACCCACAGCGGTTACTACGACGACTTCAACACCACCAGCTATATTCAGCAGGAAGAGACCGATAACCCGGGTCGTCAGATGAAGTCCTATAACACTATTTTTAACAATCAGAACCAGATTTTCCTCGGGGCACATACCCTGACGGCTGGCGGGCAGTACCGTTATGAAAAACTGCGCGATAACGGTAACCAGCTGGAAGCGGCAGACGGTCTGAACAAGCTGACCCGCTGGAGTTGGGCGCTGTTTGCTGAAGATGAATGGGCCGTAACCGATACCTTCACGCTGACCGGCGGCCTGCGTATGGATAAAGATGAAAACTACGGTGACAACTGGACACCACGCGGCTACGGCGTATGGCATCTCAGCGATCAATGGACCCTGAAAGGCGGCGTGTCTGCAGGCTACCGCGCGCCGGATCTGCGCCAGTCGTCAGCAAGCTGGGGACAGGTGACCGGCGGTGGTCGTCTGAAAGGTATCATTGTGGGCAACCCGGATCTGAAACCGGAAAAGAGCCTGAGCGAAGAAATCGGCCTGCTGTGGGATAACGGCAACGACCTCAACGCGGGCGTGACGCTGTTCAACACCGACTTCAAAGACAAGATCACCGAAGTTCGCCGCTGTAACAGCAGCGCCGATCCGGCCTGTACCATCGGCGGAACCCACTATGATTTTGTCAGCGATCGCGTTAACGTCGATGAAGCCAATATGCGCGGCGTAGAATCCACCTTCGGCTGGAAAATCACCTCCGATCTCAACTGGACGGCAAACTACACGTTCACCGAATCTGAACAGAAAAGCGGTCAGTTCTCCGGTCAGCCGTTAAACAAAATGCCGAAGCATATGTTTAACACCACGCTGGACTGGCAGGCCACGCAGGATCTCGGTTTCTGGAGCCGTCTGAACCTGCGCGGGAAAACCTCTGAGTACCTGAGCCGTACCTCGATGGCTCAAGGGACACCGTCCTATACTCAAGTCGATGTTGGTGTGCGTTACTACGTGAGCAAGGATGTGCTGGCCACCGCTGGCGTGTACAACGTGCTGGATAAGCAAATCGATTACGAAACCTATGACACCATACTCGATGGTCGTCGTTACACGGTTGGCCTGACCTATAACTTCTAAGTTTGGCGCAATAAAAAACCCCGGCATTTACCCTGCCGGGGTTTTTTGTTATTTCTTGCCAAAATGCTTAAGACGATTTCTTCACGCGATCCGGGAATTGCATTTCGCTGTAACGCACGAAACGCGTCCCTCTGGTCAGTTTATAGCCGAACCAGATAATCAGGAACAGCGGAATACCAATATAGGTCGCCATCACGCCGCCCCAGTCAATGGTGTCTCTCAGGAACGCTTCGTAGTTTTGCCCCAGGGTGATTATCAGGCACAGCACGAACGCAAAGATCGGTCCCAGCGGGAAGAAGCCTGAACGATACGGCAGATCGTTTATATCACGCCCCTGCATCACATAACCGCGACGGAAGCGATAGTGGCTGATGGCAATCCCCAGCCAGGCGATAAAGCCCGTCATACCGGAGGTGTTCAGCAGCCACAGGTACACGGTCTGGTTGCCAAACATAGAGGTCAGGAAACACAAACCTGCCACCACCGTGGTCGCATACAGCGCATTACGCGGGACGCCGCCACGAGACAATTTGGCGAAAATACGCGGCGCTTTGCCGTCGCATGCCAGGGTGTAGAGCATGCGCGTTGAGGCATACATACCGGAGTTACCCGCCGACAACACCGCGGTCAGGATCACAGCGTTCATTACCGCAGCCGCAGAAAGCAGGCCCGCGTGCTGGAAGACCAGCGTAAACGGACTGACGCTGATGTCTTTCACATCGTTACGCAGCAGGCTTGGATCGGTATACGGAATAATCAGACTGATAATCAGGATCGCGAACACATAGAACAGCAGGATTCGCCAGAACACCTGACGCACCGCGCGCGGAATGTTCTTCTCGGGATCTTCAGATTCACCCGCCGCAATACCGATAAGTTCAGTACCCTGGAAGGAGAAGCCGACGATCATCGCCACACCAATCATGGCTGCAAAGCCACCGGCGAAAGGTGCATCTCCCGTAGTCCAGTTGCTCCAGCCCACCGGCTGAGCGCCTTTGAAGATGCCGAAAATCATCAGCACGCCAACCGCGATGAAGATAATCACGGTGGTGACTTTGATCAGCGAGAACCAGTACTCTGCTTCACCAAAACCGCGAACAGAGATGTAGTTCAGCAGGAAGATGACGCACAGGAACAGCGCACTCCAGATCCAACCTGGCGTATCCGGGAACCACCAGCTCATCACCAACTGCGCAGCGACCAGGTCGACGGCAATGGTGACCGCCCAGTTGTACCAGTAGTTCCAGCCCAGCGCGAAGCCAAAGCCTTCTTCTACATAGTTCTGACCGTAAGTGGAGAACGAACCAGAAACCGGCATGTACGCAGCCAGTTCACCGAGACTGGTCATCAGGAAGTACACCATCAGGCCAATCAGAATATAGGAAAACAGCGCGCCGCCTGGACCCGCCGCAGAAATGGTTGCACCAGATGCAACGAAAAGACCCGTACCGATGGAACCGCCAATGGCAATCATCGTCAGGTGGCGCGCCTTCAGTTCACGACGTAGCGTGGGCGCTTCTGTGGTTTTAGTTTCGGAAACCATGGGAAAATGCTATCCATCCAAAAAATGAGGCGCGATTGTAGCAGACGAAATGGCATTCTTCCGGCACAAATACGCTGTTATAAGAGACCTTCATGACTGGCCGTGGATTATAAGTAAAGCCGAAAATAGTCGGCATGCTGCCTGAAAAAATATCTCCGCCCTACTGCTGGTCGCTGTAGCGTAAAAAGCGCAGCAGCGCATTGGAGAGATGTTTTTGACGGTGATGGACACGCCAAAGAGTACGGACTAAACGCGGTAACGGTACAGGCACTTCACTCAGCGTTCCCGCCTGTAGCTGCTCCTCAATCACCCGACGTGACAGGCAGCTAATCCCTAACCCATGACGCACAGCATGCTTAATGGCCTCGGAGTTACCCAACTCCATGGCCATCTGAAATCGCGGCAAATGAGATAACAGTAGGTAATCCACCAATTCACGCGTACCGGACCCGCGCTCGCGCAGGATCCACGGTGAAGCCGCCAGTTGTTCAAGCGTAACGGGACCGTTTACCAGCGGTGACGTCGGTGCAGCAAACACCACCAGCTCATCCTCCAGCCAGGGTTCTGAGATGATTTCCGTACTGTGGCATGGCCCTTCTATCAGTCCAATGTCGACCCGGAAATCCAGTACGGCATTAATTACGTCCAGGCTGTTCCCCACGCTCAGTTCCAACGGCAGATCGGGAAAATCATGACGATAGTGGGCAATCATGGCAGGTAAAATGTAATTGCCGATGGTGCTGCTGGCATAGACGCGAATCGCCCCATTATCTTCCCGGAAAAGCTGTTCTATCTCGGCCGTTTGCTCAAGCAGCGCCAACGCGCGGGGATAGAGTAAACGCCCGTGCTCATTGACCACCAGACGTTTACCTACGCGATCGAACAGCTGTACGCCAAGCTGGCCTTCTAAATCAGTCAGCGCTGCGCTCACTGCGGATTGCGACAATGACAGCATGACAGAGGCCTGGGTTGTCGAGCCACTTTTCAGTACCTCGGCAAACACTTCAAGTTGTCGCAGGGTGATATGCATGGTCGTTTTCCTCTAGATGGCCCGTGTTTACCACTTATTCAGATTAATTATAAATATATAATCAATTTTATTTTTAAACCACTTCACCTTACTATTTTCTCCAAGAAATCATTCCATTGACAGGAGGGGTTATGACCGAACTCGCCCTAAAGAATCATCGACGTACAGTGTGGCATTTTATTCCGGGGCTTGCCCTGAGCGCAGTCATCACCGGAGCCGCGTTATGGGGTGGTTCTATCCCCGCGGTTGCGGGGGCCGGGTTCAGCGCCCTCACCTTAGCCATTTTACTGGGGATGGTCCTCGGCAACACCGTCTATCCGCACATCTGGAAAAGCTGTGACGGCGGCGTACTGTTTGCGAAACAACATTTATTGCGACTGGGGATCATCCTTTACGGCTTTCGTCTCACCTTCTCGCAGATTGCTGACGTTGGCGTCAGCGGGATTGTGATCGATGCGTTGACGCTGACCAGCACCTTTATGCTTGCCTGCTTCCTCGGCCAGAAGGTGTTTGGTCTGGACAAACACACCAGTTGGCTGATTGGCGCCGGGAGCAGCATTTGTGGTGCCGCGGCGGTACTGGCAACAGAGCCGGTCGTGAAAGCAGAAGCCAGTAAAGTGACGGTCGCTGTCGCCACCGTGGTCATCTTCGGTACCATTGCTATCTTCCTGTACCCGGCGATGTATCCGTTGCTTTCGCACTGGTTTAGCCCTGAAACCTACGGGATTTACATTGGGTCAACCATGCATGAAGTCGCACAGGTTGTTGCTGCCGGACATGCGATTAACCCGGATGCAGAAAACGCAGCCGTTATTGCCAAAATGCTGCGCGTCATGATGCTGGCTCCGTTCCTCATCCTGCTGGCAGCTCGTGTGAAACAACTGTCTCCGGCTAACGGCGGCGAAAAGAGCAAAATCACCATTCCGTGGTTTGCCATCCTGTTCATTGTGGTGGCGATATTTAACTCGTTCCACCTGCTGCCGCAGTCTGTGGTGAACATGCTGGTCACCCTCGATACCGTGCTGCTGGCAATGGCGATGGCCGCACTTGGGCTGACCACTCACGTCAGCGCGCTGAAAAAGGCCGGTGCCAAACCGTTACTGATGGCGCTGGTGCTGTTTGTCTGGCTGATTGTCGGTGGTGGTGCAATCAACGTTTTGATTCACAGCGTAATGGCATAATCAAACACGACTAACCCCCGTTGACCCGCTATACTCTCCCCTTTTGTATTTGAGTATGGCGGGTTTTTCCCGTCATATTTCGAGTTGCAGGCGCTGCTCAAAACGTAATGCGTTTTGTCCTGCAACTCGAACTATTTGGGGAATCAATTATGAAATATATTGGAGCGCACGTAAGCGCCGCTGGCGGTCTGGCCAATGCCGCTATTCGCGCCGCAGAAATCGATGCCACCGCATTCGCCCTGTTCACCAAAAATCAGCGCCAATGGCGCGCCGCGCCGTTGACTACTGACGTCATTGATGACTTCAAGTCGGCCTGCGAGAAGTATCACTTTAGCAGCGCACAAATTCTTCCTCACGACAGCTACCTGATTAACCTCGGCCACCCGGTCAGCGAGGCGCTGGAAAAATCACGCGATGCCTTTATTGATGAAATGCAGCGTTGCGAGCTGCTGGGGTTATCCCTGCTTAACTTTCATCCGGGCAGCCATTTAATGCAGATTCCGGAAGACGAATGCCTGGCACGCATTGCCGAGTCCATCAACATTGCCCTCGCGCAGACCCAGGGCGTAACCGCAGTTATTGAAAACACCGCCGGTCAGGGCAGCAATCTTGGTTTTAAGTTTGAGCATCTGGCCGCCATTATCGATGGCGTAGAAGATAAATCCCGCGTGGGCGTCTGCATTGATACCTGCCACGCCTTCGCCGCCGGATACGATCTGCGAAGCGCCGCCGAGTGTGAAAAGACCTTTGCCGAATTTGAACGTATTGTCGGCTTCAACTATTTACGTGGGATGCACCTGAACGATGCCAAAAGCACGTTTGGCAGCCGCGTTGACCGCCATCACAGCTTAGGTGAAGGCAATATCGGTCACGACGCCTTCCGCTGGATTATGCAGGATGACCGTTTTGACGGCATTCCGCTGGTGCTGGAAACCATCAATCCGGATATCTGGGCGGAAGAAATAGCCTGGCTGAAAGCGCAGCAAACCGATTCTGCCGCCGCCTGATCGGGCGGATTGAGTGAATAAAAAAGGGCCGAATCATCGGCCCTTTTGTGTCAGCAGCAGAAATTATGCTTTCGCCACCGCGTCCTCTTCTGGACGTTTCAGGAAGGCATAAGACAGACCCGCGACCAGCGTACCGGCAATAATCGCCAGCAGATATCCCACTACCGGCGTAATCGCGCCAGGGATCAGCAGTACGAACAAACCGCCATGTGGTGCCATCAGCTTCGCACCCACCGCCATCGACAGTGCGCCGGTCAGCGCACCACCGACGATACAGCATGGCAGCACACGCATCGGGTCACGGGCGGCGAACGGGATCGCCCCTTCGGTGATGAAGCACAGGCCCAGCACCAGAGCCGCTTTGCCCCCTTCACGCTGTGCGTTGTCGAATTTACGACGCGCCACCAGCGTAGCCAGACCCAGCGCCAGAGGGGGAACCATCCCCGCCGCCATAATAGCCGCCATCGGTGCATACGTCTGCGTACTGAGCAGGCCGACACCGAAAGCATACGCCGCTTTGTTGACCGGACCGCCCATGTCGGTACACATCATGCCGCCAAGAATCGCCCCAAGCAGCACTGCGTTCGCCGTTCCCATGGTTTGCAGCCAGTGGGTCAGGCTTTCCAGAATACCGGCAACCGGTTTACCAATCAGGTAAATCATTGCAAGCCCAACTACCAGGCTCGATAGCAGCGGAATGATCAGGATTGGTTTCAGCGCTTCCATACTTTGCGGCAGCTTCAGCTTGGTGCTGATGAGTTTCGCCACGTAACCGGCAAGGAAACCGGCGATAATCCCACCAATAAAGCCAGAACCGGTACTAACCGCCAGCATACCGCCGATAAGACCCGGCGTCAGACCGGGACGGTCAGCGATGGAAAATGCAATATAACCCGCCAGAACCGGCACCATGAGCGCAAAGGCTGAACCGCCGCCAATTTGCATCAACGCCGCAGCCAGTGTGCCCGGCTCTTCAAATGCTTTAATACCAAAGGCAAAAGACAGTGCAATACACAGACCACCGGCAACCACCATCGGCAGCATGTAAGACACGCCGGTCAGCAGGTGACGGTATGCACCTGCGCTCTCTTTCTTACCTTCTGTTGCTCCGGACTGCCCATTCCCTACAGGCTGGTACGGCGTCGCTTCGTCTACGGCTTTATCCAGCTCCTGCTTGGTTTTCTTCAGCGCCAGTCCGGTAGAGGTGCGGTACATCGGTTTTCCGGCAAATTTCGCCAGATCAACTTCAATATCCGCCGCCACAATCACCAGATCGGCCTGCGCCACCTCTTCCGGGGTAATCGCATTGCCTGCGCCTACTGAACCACGGGTTTCAACCTTCACCCACCAGCCGCGTTTTTTGGCTTCAGTTTCAATGGCTTCCGCCGCCATAAACGTATGCGCCACGCCGGTCGGACAGGCCGTTACCGCCACCACGCGTTTGGGGCCACTGCTAGCTACAGGCGCTGCCGCAACCGGTGCGCTGTAGGGTTTCGCATGACCTTTCGCTTCGCTCAGGAACAGTTCAGGATGCGCCACCGCACGGGAGATATCTCCCAGCCAAACTTTTTTGCCGTTCAGCGCACTGTCGTTAGGGAGGGTGTCACCCAGGACAATCGCCATCTCTGCATCATTCGGATTATCGATAATATCCAGATGCGCTTTTTGTGCCGCCGCTCCAAGCAGGGTTTTCGCCATGTAAGCGCGAGCCTGGCCGAGATTAGCGTCAATAATCAGCAGCGTTTTCATTATGCCTCTCCTGCTGTCAGTTAAACGGTTTTAAGTCGACGCGCGCCATCATCGCGGCCAACTGAGGACGATCGGTAATGCCGACATTGCTTTGGCTTACCGCCAGGGCGGCAACGGCAGTCGCCAGACGCAGAGTGTGTTCGCTGGACTCACGCATCAGCAGGCCATAAATCAGACCGCCAACCATCGAATCCCCTGCGCCTACGGTGCTGACCACCTCAACTGACGGCGGTTTAGCAATCCATTCGCCAGAGGCGTTAACCCACAATGCACCTTCCGCACCGAGGGAAATCACCACATGCGCAATACCCTGCTCACGCAGCGCATGCGCAGCTTCAATCACATCTTTCATTTCTGGCAGCTTACGGCCCGCCCAGATTTCCAGCTCACGACGGTTGGGTTTCACCAGCCATGGCGCCGCTTTCAAACCTGCAACCAGCGCTTCACGACTACTATCAAAGATAATGCATGGACACTGACTGCGCAGGCGCGTCATCCAGTCGGTGAAGGCTTCCGGACTCACGCCGGTTGGCAGACTGCCGCTGACGCAGACCATGTCGAATTGACCCAACCAGCTCAAGGAGTCATTCACAAAGCGTTCCCAGTCCGCCGGGGTGACTTCAAAACCGGAGAAGTTGAAGTCAGAAACTTCACCGTCTTTTTCAGTCAGCTTGACGTTAATACGGGTACGCCCCTGCACCACCTGAAAACGGTTGGCAATCCCCAGTTCGCTGAACAACTGCTGAAAGCCATCCTGGTTATCTTTACCCAGAAAACCACCCACCGTGACGTCGATCCCCAGGTCTTTCAGTACCTTGGCAACGTTGATGCCTTTACCCGCGGCATGCAGGCCGGTCGTTTTTACCAGGTTCACTTCACCGCGTTCAATTTCCGGACAAAAGCCGACCAGGTCATAGGCTGGATTCAGGGTAATAGTTGCGACACGTCTGCTCATTATGCGCCCTCCCCAAGACCGGCTGCGATGGCCTCGCCAATCGCTTTCAGCGCCTGTTCAGCATCTTCGCCCTGGGCGGTAAAGCGCAGGTGATGTCCTTTCTTCACGCCCAGCGCCACAACTTTCATCAGACTGCGTCCATTTGCCGGTTTTCCGGTTCCATCAAGATTTGTCACGGTAATTTCACTGTTAAATTGTTTAATGGTATTCACCAGCATGGTGCCCGGACGGGCGTGTAAACCATGCTCATTGCGCACAACAAACTCTGCGCTCAGCACATCATCAGTTAACGCATCATCACTGGTCAGCAGGGCCAGTACGGTCGCTGCATCCGCTTTCAGCAAGCGGTCAGCTTTATTTTCCAGCAGCAAATCGCTAAGGCGCTTGAGCACTGCCACGGGCTGATCGTCATTCATCGCGACGGTCACCAATAGCGCGGCCGTCTCGCCTTCTACGTCGAAGGCATTTGCCGCTCGGCTGAGCGCAACTGCGCTTCGCAGATTGCCTTGAGCACAATCATTCAGCCAAATCCCCTGGCCGAGGTTCAGCGGTTGCTCATTGATAGCCGTGGCAACAAAGTTAGCATCAACCGCACCCGCTTCTTTCAGACGCGCGGCGTTCAGGGCTTGCAGCGTGACCAGCGAACCGGCGACCACGTCCAGCGACAGCATGTCGTTGTCGAGCTTGAGCTGTTCGCTCTGCTTTTCACCCATCAGCAACGCGCGCAGTTCTTCTGCGGTGGTGGCGGATTTCAGCTGTTCAGCCACCGAATCATCGCTGAGTACGTGTGTCAGCTGACGCAGCAAACCCAGATGTTCGTCGGAGCTGGCCGCAATACCAATAGCCACATATGCAACCTGGTCTTCACCCCAGGTAATACCTTGCGGAAACTGGAATACCTGCACCCCGGTTTTCAACACCTGATCACGGGTGTCCGTGGTACCGTGAGGAATAGCAATACCGTTGCCGAGGAAAGTAGATGTTTGCTGCTCGCGCGCCAGCATGCCGTTGACGTAGCCTTCCGCCACGTTGCCAGCCTGCACTAACGCGGCAGCAACCTGGCGAATGGCCTCTTCTTTATTTCCGGCCTGTTCGCCCGGGTGAATATCCTGAACAGATAACTGGAACATGGTTCTCCTCTCCTGCTGAATTGAAACGATTCAGCTAACATGAGAAAAAAGGCGCCACCCAACTCCAACACTTAAGAAAAGATGACGCTGAAACGTTTCAAGAAGTGTTGCGCTTTCTGCTTCAGCACGCAAGTAAAGTTAGCAATTTGCTTGCTGAATTTAGATATAACGCACATTTTTTCTTCTGTGCATCAATAATTGCTGACATAGAAAGGAAGCTAAGTTATCGATTTCAGCATCGTCAGCAGACTGTTTTTAGAGACTGAAATGCTATTTTGATTTTTCATGCCGATTTTGATTTCGCGCCCTGTTTATTTTCTGGCAGGCAGCGTAAACTCCGCGTCTCTTCACATCACAGATATTGAAACATGCATAACACCCCGGTAGCCGCCTCCCCCAAGTCGTTTGATTTAACGTCTTCGGCGTTCCTGCTTGTCGCTTTTCTTACGGGTATCGCCGGCGCATTGCAGACCCCTACGCTCAGCCTTTTTCTGACCGATGAAGTTCATGCCCGTCCGGGTATGGTCGGTTTCTTTTTTACCGGTAGCGCTGTCATCGGCATCCTGGTAAGCCAGTTTTTAGCTGGGCGTTCTGATAAGAAGGGCGATCGCAAAAATCTGATCGTTTTTTGCTGCGTACTGGGGATGCTGGCCTGTGTGCTGTTTGCCTGGAACCGTAACTATTTTATTTTGCTGTTTGTCGGGGTCTTCCTCAGCAGCTTTGGATCGACCGCTAACCCGCAAATGTTTGCCCTCGCCCGTGAGCATGCTGACCGCACGGGCCGGGAAGCCGTCATGTTCAGCTCTATTTTGCGTGCTCAGGTTTCGCTGGCATGGGTGATTGGCCCGCCGTTAGCTTACGCGCTGGCTATGGGTTTCAGCTTTACGGTGATGTATCTGAGTGCCGCCGTTGCGTTTATCGTCTGCGGCGTCATGGTGTGGTTGTTCTTACCGTCGATGAACAAAAATGCGTCCCTCGCCACGGGCGCGGTGGAAGCCCCGCGTCGTAACCGGCGCGATACGCTGCTGCTGTTCGCTATCTGCACATTAATGTGGGGCACCAACAGCCTGTACATCATTAATATGCCACTGTTTATCATCAACGAACTGCATCTGCCGGAAAAACTCGCAGGCATTATGATGGGCACCGCCGCCGGGCTGGAAATACCGACGATGCTCATTGCCGGATACTTTGCTAAACGTCTGGGCAAGCGTTTGTTGATGCGGATCGCCGTGGTCGCCGGTTTCTTCTTTTATGCCGGAATGCTGTTGGCGCATTCGCCGGTCATTCTGCTCAGCTTGCAGCTGCTGAACGCGATTTACATCGGTATCCTCGGCGGTATTGGCATGCTCTATTTCCAGGACTTAATGCCAGGACAGGCGGGTTCTGCAACCACTCTTTACACCAACACCATCCGCGTGGGCTGGATTATTGCCGGATCGCTGGCCGGTATTGCCGCTGAAATCTGGAACTACCATGCGGTGTTCTGGTTTGCGCTGGTGATGATTATCGCCACGGTCTTTTGCCTGGCGCGGATCAAAGACGTTTAAGGTGCGGTGAGCGCTTCAAGCTCAATAAGGTACACCATAGCCTGGCGCGTTGTCTGGCCACACATTTCAGCGCTGGGCTGTAAGCCTGCACACACTTTTGGCCGCAGTGCGGAACCAAAAATTTTACAGCGCAGGAATTCATCAAGCTGAACGCATGGCGTATTGGCGGGCTTGCCCTCAGGCATGCCGGGGATGGGGCTGGAAATAGAAGGCGCAGTGCAACATGCGCCACAATCCGGACGGCATTCCATACAATATTCTCTTTAAGGTAAACCCGCGGATTGTGTAGGTAGCGAACAGTACCACCTTTTTTGCACCCGCAAAAGTGCGAATTCCGCTTGCCTGAATGACCCGGCGCGAGTAGTTTGACGCGATATTTTAGACACTCCTCACTACAGGATTTTTTCGATGCCAAGAGCGAACGAAATTAAAAAAGGTATGGTACTTAACTACAACGGCAAGCTGCTGATTGTAAAAGACATTGATATTCAATCACCGAGCGCACGTGGTGCAGCCACGCTGTACAAAATGCGTTTTTCTGATGTCCGTACCGGCCTAAAAGTCGAAGAGCGCTTCAAAGGCGACGATATTGTGGATACCGTCACCCTGAGCCGTCGTGGCGTTGATTTCTCTTACGTCGATGGCAACGAATATGTCTTTATGGATAAAGAAGACTATACCCCGTATACCTTCACCAAAGACCAGATCGAAGAAGAGTTGCTGTTTATCCCGGAAGGCGGAATGCCGGACATGCAGGTGCTGACCTGGGATGGCCAACTGCTGGCGCTTGAACTGCCGCAGACCGTAGACCTTGAGATCGTTGAAACCTCACCTGGCATTAAAGGTGCGTCAGCCAGTGCACGTAACAAGCCAGCCACCCTGACCACCGGCCTGGTGATCCTGGTTCCTGAGTATCTGAGTGCCGGTGAGAAAATCCGCATTCATATCGAAGAACGCCGTTATATGGGGCGTGCAGACTAACGTTTCTGCTAAGACACAGACTAAAAGGGACAGCGCACGCTGTCCCTTTGCTGTTTTCAGCGCTGACTGCTGAGATAAAAATCATCCATCAATAATGATTCCAGATACTGCTCATCCTCGCGCATAAAACGCACGATGACATTAACCGCCTGAGGGTAAAAGCCCTCGCCGTCGCGATGCAGACAGCTATCCCGGAACAATGATGCCCAGCACATAATATGATGATGCAAAAAGTAATATTGCTCAGCGACGCTCTGCTCTTTGTCTACCATTTTCGCCATTAACGCCAGCTGTACCGCAATATGATCGGCAGGTTCATTCTCCCGCGCAGCCAGCCCCTGTTCGACTAACAGCACATTCATTTGCCGTCGTTCTTCAGGTGCCGTCGTGTGCGGATAATGCCCTGCATAAGGAGACACGCTCTGTGGAGGGGCCAGCAAAAACAGTGAAGCAAAATCGGCCGCCAGCTCCAGTTGTCGGCATTCGCGCCGCAGCACCTGAGCCAGACTACGCGCTAACTTTTTGACGTCAGCAGCCAGTCCGGGGATCCCCGTCAGTGAGGTCATCCACTCCCGGCTCTCCTCGCTCTCAAGACGGGCTAATTGCTTCTCGTCCAGTTCACGAAACAGCAGTTGCGAAAACCACTGATATACTGCTGCACGCTGCTGATGAATGTGATTATGCGGCACTGGCCCCCTCCTCTTTCACTGTCTCAGGTCCACCGAAAGCGGTTACCTGCGGGGCCTTCTGCTGGAAGCGTTCAACCTCTACCAGCACGGAATGCGCGGAAGGGCCTTGCGCCAGCTGCGATGTTCCAATATCCGCACTCAGGACATTCGGATCGCCATAGGTGCATAGTGTCCCGGTTTTCCCGCCTTCCTGCGGGGAATACCACGCGCCCTCATGAATGCGGATCACGCCAGCGGGAAAATCGGCGCTAATCACTACGCCCGCCAGCACCTGGCCACGAGCATTGAACACGCGGGCGATATCTCCGGCTTTTAAACCGCGGGCGGCGGCATCCTGCTCGCTGATGTAAAGCGGCTCTCTGCCAGCCACCGCGTAGGTGTTACGAAACGCCTCGCTTGAGCATAACTGCGAGTGCAGACGCTTGTCCGGGTGACAGGATTGCAGATGCAGCGGATATTTATTCGTCTTGCCCTGATG
This sequence comes from Citrobacter sp. wls613, assembly GCF_005281195.1. Taxonomy (NCBI): domain Bacteria; kingdom Pseudomonadati; phylum Pseudomonadota; class Gammaproteobacteria; order Enterobacterales; family Enterobacteriaceae; genus Citrobacter; species Citrobacter sp. wls613. The sequence continues at coordinate 415,629 of NZ_SZXN01000056.1, read as the reverse complement.
GCTACGTTCAAACGGCTCCATCCACACCGGGTGTCCTGGACAATCTTCATATTGAAAACCCGCGATGGTTTTACTGTAGATTTCAATAAGCCCCGACGGGGTGCCTAACGGATTAAGATCGGGCTGGTCGCGGAACTCACCGTGGCGCACCCACGGCTGCCCCGCCGGATATTCAATATATCCGTCCCCTTTCCAGAAGGTATCAAAGTCCGGTAAGGTGACGCCGAGCGATGCGCCCATCTTCACGCCTTCGTCATAAAGCGCTTGTATCCACTGCATTTCATCGCGGTTTTCACGATATGCCACTTCTTTATCAAAGCGCTTACACAGCCCGGCAAATACGTCAAAGTCGTGACGTGCCTCATATTGCGGTTTGACCACCTGACGCAGCGCCATCAGTCCTTTATTCGAATGCGTGCCAAACTGCTCAATGTCATTCCGCTCAAAGCGCGTAGTGACGGGCAGGACAATATCGGCAAAACGACAGGATGCGGTCCATTGATGATCTAACACCACGACGGTTTCCAGCTTCTTCCATGCCTCAATCATGCGGTTGCGATCCTGCTGCGCATGGAACGGATTGGCCGCGCTGTAGACGGCCATTTTGATATCAGGCCAGGTTAACGTTTCACCGTTGAAGGCAATTTTCTTACCCGGCGCAAGCAGGCAGTCGACGATACGCGAGGTGGGAATATGCGCCGATGCGCCACGAAAATCCGCTTTATATTTCGCCTCTGGGGGATTGTTAATACTTCCCAGCCCCGACAGCACAGGCCCGGCCGACGTTACCGTTCCACCGCCGTTGTAGTGCCAGCCAAATCCTACACCGCCGCCCGGTAAACCAATTTGTCCGACCATGCTCGCCAGCACCACCAGCATCCAGGGATACTGCTCTCCGTGGTGCATACGCTGGACGCACCAGCCGCCCATAAACTGCGTGCGGCCTTTCACCAGCAGGCGGGCGAAGTCACGGATTTGTTCTGCGCTCAGGCCACAGATTTGGGCTGCCCATTCGGCGTTTTTCACCTGCTTGTCAGTCTCGCCCGTCAGGTACGGTAAAAACTGTTCAAAGCCGACGGTGTAATCGTTAATAAATGCCGTGTCGTACAGTTTTTCTTCATACAAGGTGTGCGCGAGCGCCAGCAGCAAAGCAACATCGGTTTGCGGTCGCAGCGCCAGTTGTTCAGCACCCAGATAGTTTTGCGATTTACTGCGCACCGGATCAACGCTGATGACGCGCATTTTGCCCTGTGCGACCGCCTCTTTAATCTGCTGCCAGTAGCCAAACGCTTCGTGGTCGGGTACCAGGAATTCTATCTGCAAATTCTTAATCGGATCGCAGCCCCACAACACGATGGTATGGGTATTCTCAATCACCAGCGGCAGCGAGGTTTGCTGCTCGTAGACTTCCAGCGAACCAATCACATGCGGCAAGATGACCTGTGCAGCCGCCGCCGAGTAGTCGCCAACGGTGGTGACATAGCTCCCGTGCAGGCCAAGCCCCCTATCCATTGCGCCACCCGCTTTATGGTATTTACCCACCATTTGCCAGTCGGCCAACCCGGTAAAGACACCGGAAGATCCGTAGTTTTTTTGCACCCGCTCCAGCTCTTCGTAAAACAGATCCAGCGCCCGATCCCAACTGACCCGCACAAAACGGTTATCACCGCGCTGGCTGCGGTCTGATTTTTCACGCTTACGTAACCAGTCCAGACGAACCATCGGGTAGCGGACTCGCGAAGGGTTGTAGACCACTTCACGTACTGCATTCAGCATATCGCACGGATATTTGTCGTGTTTAAAGGGCCGGGTTTCGGTCCACTCGCCGTTGACCACTTTGGCTTCAAAAGCGCCGTAATGCGAGCCGGACTGGATCCACTGCTCAGGGTTTTCTCCTGCCGCCCATACCTTTGATATCAGCGGGTTCGGCGCCAGCGCACTGGCGGCACCTACCGCCAGCATGCCGCTCAGAAAACGGCGACGGGACGGATTAAAATCGTGAATATCCATACATTATCCTCTTTATTATTGGGGGGCAGGCACATCGCTGGCGTGCGTCTGGAGGTATTTCAACAGCGTGCGTTCTTCCACCGGATTAAGCCGGTAATAGGTCGACATCGCTTTCAGTCCGGCAATCCAGCCATTGGCGGTATAACGGATGGTCGGCGGTGTGCTGTGGCAGGCGCTGCAGGTGGATTGCAGCATTTGTTCCGAGTATTCCCACACCGGTGCAATACTGGTGATAAGTCCCTGCGCGGAGGTCCATGCGGTCACGCTCACTTGCTGCCACTGCTGGTGCGAATCTGGGTCAACCTGGGTTTGCAGAATTTTTACGTTTGCCATCAGGGAATCATCAAGCACCGCGGAGAAAACGCGTTTGCCCATAAACTGCGTGATCACCCGCCCACGGCCTTTGCTTTCGCGCCACCCCGTCACTTCCAACTGGACATTACTGCCCTCTTTTTTCAGCACTCTGACTTCGGTGGCCGGAAAAAGTAGCGCTTTACCGGCGGGGCTCCCAGCCGTTGCCGTCAGGGCTTTCTCGCCTAACGAAAACAGCGTGGTCGCCTCCGACGGCGTCTCTCCCTGGCGTTGGAGTTGCTTAAACCGATCGCGAAAGCCGCTACTCATATCAGGCTTGTGATGGGCAATACCTTTGTGACAGTCAATGCAGTTGCTGTCTTTCGCCGCCGCTGCGGTCATTTGTGCCGCTGCATTCGTCGATTGCTTGCCGTGATCCATCGCCTCATAGCTATGGCAGGATTTACAGGCCGCTGAATTATTGGCGCTCATTCGCGCCCATTCCCGCTGAGCAAGTTCTGCCCGCTTGGCGGTAAACTTTTCAGACGTATCAATCGACGGGGAAATAAACGTATGGTAGAGATCGTTCAAGGCTTCCGTTTTGCGCAGAAGCGTCGGAACGATGCCTGGTGGAATATGGCAATCCTTACACTCGGCACGCACGCCGGAGGCATTGCGAAAATGTATGCTGGTCTGATATTCCTCCCCCACCGTACGCATCGAATGGCACGACAAACAAAACTCGGTGCTACTGGTGTAATGCACGCCTTGCCACGTTCCCCAAATGGCAAAGGCCATGGCAACGGCTCCACCAAATGCCCACCATAGCGCGTTCTTTCTCATCCACGACATATTTGGCTCCCTTATTTTAATAGCGACACGCTAAGGGATATTAAAAAAGAGAATAGAGACACCGGCAGCAGAGTATAGGAACAGCGTTCACTCTATGAGGCGAGTCAAAATAGTTAAAAATGGAAACTCGTAATATGCGGCTATCGTTTTAATAAGGAATTTCTCATGCTGGCACTGTTTCTCAACAGAGAAAGCCGTACATCGCTGCAACTGCAGATCTTTCAATTTTATTTTCAGGCTATTCAGCGGGGGAATTTGCTGTGCGGGGACAAACTTCCTTCTATCCGCGAGCAGGCGCAGGCGCTGAACGTGGCCAAAATCACAGTCGTTATGGCGTATGAAAAATTGATGGCGGCAGGGTTGATTAAGAGCCGACAGGGTATTGGCTATGAAGTGATCTTTACTACACCAGTACGTACACCCGCAGCACACATACCGTTAGCCCAGGGTTCACCGCCGGTAAAGCCTGAGCCTGCAGGCGTTTCCACCGATGTTTACGGTGAGATGGGACGGGATTTTTATTGCCGGATGGGCGTCCCCGACCCCAATGCCTTTCCCTGGTCAAGCTGGCGAAAATGGAATAATGCTCCCAGCGTACTAAAAGAGCAATTGTTTACCCGATATCATTCACCAAATGGATTATTTTCATTGCGTGAGCAAATGGTCAGATACCTTAATCTATCCCGGGGAATTAATACTCGCGCAGAAAACATCATTATTACCAACGGAATTCAGGAAGGGTTATCACTGCTCAGCCAAATATTTATTATTCATCACGCGGCAAGTCAGGAGAAAAAGTGTCATATTGTGACCGAATCCCCTTGTTATTCTGGAGCCTGGCATCTGTTTAATTACTACGGTGCCGACATTACGCCTATCGCGGTGGATAATCAGGGACTGTGCACGGATAAATTACCCGAATATGCAACCCAACTTTGTTACGTGACGCCCGCACATCAGTATCCGATGGGGAGCGTGCTTTCACTGGAGCGGCGTCTGTCGTTGCTGACCTGGGCGCAGCGTGTCGGGGCGTACATTATCGAAGATGATTATGATGCCGTTTTTACGTACGGCGAAAATCCCCTCCCCGCGCTGAAAGCCATGGATTATCACGATCGGGTTATCTATATGGGGACATTCTCAAAAACGCTGGGGCCGGGTGCGCGTCTTGGCTATCTCATTTGCCCGGATGAACTGCTCCCGGCAGTGCAGAATATGAAAGCGTTAAACAACAACGGCAGCCAGTGGTTATTGCAGCAGTTTCTCGCTGAGTTAATGCAAAATCAGGTTTTTTATACCCACCTCGGCAAACTGGCCTGCAGCTACGCGTCCCGGCTCGCGCTTCTCCGGGACGGTCTTTCTGCGCTGTTCCCCGACGGAAAAATTGACGGCGCAACGGCGGGCCTGCATCTCTCGTTACACATCGATCGCTCGCCCGACGTCATCGCCTTGCTGCAACAGCGCTGCCTGCAGGCAGGTGTTCGCTTTGATACGTTACAGGACATTGAAAATGGTTCAGAAGAAATCTGGCGCAAGGAGAACAACGCCGGGGTGATGTTTTTCGGTTTTGGCGGGTTGCAGTTACCGCAGATCAATAAAGTGCTGAGAGTGCTGGAGCAGGCGTTAATTCAGCCCTGAAGGCAGAACAGGGATCGAGCGACTCGCCCAATCCCTGTTGAGGCCATTACAGCAGATCGCGGAACTGCGTTTGTTTCAGCGCCAGCTCAACGCCACGAACTTCTGCCAGCCCTTTCAGACGACCAATTGCGGAGTAACCCGGATTGGTTTTCTTGTGCAGATCGTCCAGCATCTGATGCCCGTGATCCGGACGCATTGGGATAGGACGCAGATCGCCCACCTTCTTACGACGCTGTTCTTCACGCAGGATCGCCGCCACCACAGAGACCATATCTACGTCGCCCTGCAGGTGAGCACCTTCATGGAAGGTTTTCGGGTTATCTTCACGGCAGGTCGAACGCAAATGCGTAAAGTGAATACGATCGCCAAAGGTTTCAATCATTTTCACCAGATCGTTATCCGCCCGTACACCGTAAGAACCGGTACACATGGTGAAGCCGTTATAGATGCTGTCTACTGTTTCTTTCAACCACTGCATATCTTCAATGGTGGAAACAATACGCGGCAGGCCGAGGATCGGGCGCGGCGGATCGTCAGGATGCACGGCCAGGCGCACGCCTGCTTCTTCAGCTACCGGCACAATTGCGCGCAGGAATACGGCCATATTATTACGCAGATCGTCTTTGCTGATACCGTCATACTCCGCCAGGCGCGCGCGAAACTTGTCCAGCGTATAACCTTCTTCTGCACCCGGCAGACCGGCGATAATATTGCGAGTCAGCTTCTCTACATCGGCTTCGCTCATGGCATTGAAATAGTCCAGAGCCTGACGCTGTTCTTCTGCGGTGTAATCCGCTTCCGCACCGGGGCGCTGCAGGATATGCAGCTCAAAGGCCGCAAAAGCAATTTGATCGAAGCGCAGGGCTTTAGAACCGTCCGGGAGCTGATATTCAAGGTCAGTGCGCGTCCAGTCGAGGATCGGCATGAAGTTATAGCACACGGTATCAATGCCGCAGGTCGCCAGATTACGGATACTCTGCTGATAATTGGCGATCCACGTTTGATACTGTCCAGACTGGGTTTTGATGTCTTCGTGAACGGGAATGCTTTCCACCACCGACCAGGTCAGCCCCTTTTCAGCCAAAATAGCCTGTCGCTTTTGAATCTCTTCTACCGGCCACACTTCACCATTAGGAATGTGGTGCAAGGCGGTCACAACACCGGTTGCGCCAGCCTGACGCACATCATCAAGCGATACCGGATCGTTAGGTCCGTACCAACGCCAGGTTTGTTCCATTGCTTCACCTCACAAGTTGTTATACCAAATTAAGTTAGCTGCATGACGACTACCATACAGGCATCGGGTGGATGATCAACTGAACGCCGATGATTGATTGATCCAGCTCACATTCCCCGGATAAATAAGGCACACCAATTTAACTTGCTGTCATATAACTTTATACTGCCATTGTTAATTAATGGTTAATCAGGTGTATTTAATGAAGACAATTGCCTCGGCTTCACTCCCCAAAAATGTACAGATGCCACAGTACGATCGCCAACGCTTAACCTCGCGGATCGTACATTTTGGTTTCGGTGCTTTTCACCGTGCTCATCAAGCATTGTTGACCGATCGCGTACTCAATACGCAGGGAGGAAACTGGGGAATTTGTGAGATCAGCTTGTTCAGCGGCGATCGGCTGATGAGCCAGCTTCGTGAGCAGGATCATCTGTATACCGTGTTAGAAAAAGGTGCCGACGGCAATCAACCGATAGTGATAGGTGCCGTTAACGAATGCCTGAACGCCACGCTGGATTCGCTGGCGGCCATTATTGAAAAATTCTGTGAACCGCAGGTGGCGATTGTGTCGTTAACCATCACGGAAAAAGGCTACTGTATTGATCCGTCCACCGGGTCGCTTGATGTCACAAACCCACGCATTATTCATGATTTGCAGTCGCCGGATGAACCGCACTCAGCGCCGGGCATTATCGTCGAAGCCCTGCATCGCCGACGCGAACGCGGATTACCGCCGTTTACTGTACTCTCGTGCGATAACATCCCGGACAACGGGCATGTGGTGAAAAACGCGATCCTGGGCATGGCGCAAAAACGTTCGCCTGAGCTGGCGACGTGGATACAACAGCAGGTCAGTTTTCCGGGCACCATGGTCGACAGAATTGTCCCTGCAGCAACCGACGAATCGCTGGAAGAAATTGCCCAAGCGCTGGGCATCGCTGACCCCTGTGGCATCAGCTGTGAGCCGTTTATCCAGTGGGTGATTGAAGACAATTTTGTCGCCGGCCGCCCGCAGTGGGAAACCGCCGGTGTCCAGATGGTTGATGACGTGCTGCCGTGGGAACAGATGAAACTGCGGATGCTAAACGGCAGTCACTCATTTCTGGCCTATCTTGGCTATCTGGCCGGGTTTCAGCACATCAGCGATTGCATGCAGGACAACGCCTTTCGTGAAGCGGCTTACCGTCTGATGATGACGGAGCAGGCCCCCACGCTGCACATCACTAACGTCGATCTAAATCAGTATGCCGAAAGCCTGCTGCAACGTTTTGCCAATCCCGCACTGAAGCATAAGACATGGCAAATCGCGATGGACGGCAGCCAAAAATTGCCGCAAAGAATGCTGGAAGGGATCCGCGTACATTTATCACGGCAAAGCGACTGGCCTCTGCTGGCACTGGGCGTTGCGGGCTGGATGCGCTACGTGAGCGGCATCGATGATGCGGGTGCAGCCATTGATGTGCGCGATCCGTTGCGTGATAAGATCCGCGCGCTTGTCGAGCACAGTTCCCTATCAGAGCGCGTCAGCGCACTGCTTTCCCTGCGCGAGATTTTTGCCCCCGATCTGGTGCAAAATCCGCAATTCGTCGAAGCTATCGAGCAGGCCTGGCAGAATATTGCGCAATATGGCGCGCATCAGGCCGTCATGCAGACGTTAAAAAATTAACAATTTCTGCCATTCAGCGGGACGAAGCACGCCTTCGTCCTCTCTGCCCTTCTCTTTTTATCCTTTTTTCGCCAGGATTGTTGAACGCTATAACAGCATTTGATGATTCTGGAGCCAACGTGACCAAAACCAACCTCATTACCGGTTTTCTCGGCAGCGGTAAAACCACCTCTATTCTTCATTTACTCGCCAACAAAGATCCCGCTGAGAAGTGGGCTGTGCTGGTCAATGAGTTTGGCGAAGTCGGTATTGACGGCGCGCTGTTGGCCGACAGCGGCGCACTGCTAAAAGAGATCCCCGGAGGATGCATGTGTTGTGTTAACGGTTTGCCGATGCAGGTAGGCCTTAATACGTTACTGCGTCAGGGCAAACCTGACCGGTTATTGATCGAACCTACCGGCCTCGGGCATCCAAAACAGATTTTGGATTTACTCACCGCCCCGGTTTACGAACCGTGGATCGATCTGCGCGCGACACTCTGTATCCTTGACCCTCGCCTGCTGCTGGATGAAAAAAGCGTCGCCAATGAGAATTTCCGCGACCAGCTGGCCGCCGCTGACGTTATCGTCGCCAACAAAACCGATCGCGCTACGGCTGAAAGTGAACATGCCTTGCAAACCTGGTGGCAGCACTACGGCGGTCACCGTCAGTTGGTTCATGCCGACCATGGACACATTGACACGCAGTTACTGGATTTACCGCGTCTGAATCTGGCAGAGCTTCCCACAAGTGCGGCACACACCCACCAGCATGCCGACAAAAAAGGGCTGGCGGCACTGAGCCTGCCGGCACAGCAGCGCTGGCGTCGTAGTCTCAACAGCGGTCAGGGGCATCAGGCCTGCGGCTGGATTTTCGATGCGGACACCGTGTTCGATACCATCGGCCTGCTGGAATGGTCGCGTCTCGCGCCGGTAGGTCGCGTAAAAGGCGTCATGCGAATCAAGGAAGGATTGGTACGCATCAACCGTCAGGGTGATGACTGGCACATTGAGACCCAAAACGTCGCACCTCCGGACAGCCGTATTGAACTCATCTCGGACACCGAGACTGACTGGAACGCGTTACAGGGTGCATTGTTGAAGCTTCGTTTAGACGCTAACGCGTAAGGTTGCCTGCGATTTTGGCAATGGTGAACGACGATGAAAACCCGATACCCTTTTATTCTCCTGCTTAATATCGCAGGTCTGGCGCTGTTTCTGTCCTGGTATATTCCAGCCGGACATGGGTTCTGGTATTCCATCGATTTTGGTGTTTTCCATTTTTTCAACCAAAAACTGGTCGACAGCCCAATGTTCCTGTGGGTTGTCGCAATCACCAACAACCGCGCGTTTGACGGCTGCTCGCTGCTGGCAATGGGTGCCCTGATGCTGAGTTTTTGGCGCAAAGAAACCCCGGACGGTCGCCGCCGTATCATCGCAATTGGTCTGGTGATGCTGCTCACGGCGGTGGTATTAAATCAGTTAGGCCAGGCGCTTATTCCGGTTAAACGCGCCAGTCCAACGCTGATGCTGGATAATATTCATCGTGTCAGCGAGCTGCTGCATATTTCAACCAAAGATGCGTCAAGAGACAGCTTCCCGGGCGATCACGGCATGATGCTGCTTATTTTTTCCGCATTTATGCTGCGGTATTTCGGAAAAGTCGCAGGATTAATCGGCCTTATTATCGCTGTGGTTTTTGCCTTTCCTCGCGTAATGATTGGTGCTCACTGGCTTACTGATATCGTGGTCGGTTCGATGACCGTCGTTTTGATTGGCCTGCCCTGGTGGCTAATGACACCATTAAGCGACCGTTTGGTCACCCTGTTCACGAATTATCTCCCAGGTAAAAACAAACATTTTTTAAACAAATAACGCAGAGTAATTAACATCATCAGGGATACTTCTGATTCCCTGATGATATCTGACGATAATATCTCTTGCTGACTGTCATTCTCTTGTCATCTTATTCCTGTTGAAAATGAATGAATTGCGTGTTTTTCAGCCTAATTGTTCTTAATTTAGCCAATGCCGTTTATTCACTTTCTGTATCAATTTTTCTTATAAGAAATCACGTAAAATCACTCGCAATGACTGTGGCGATCGGGTAATCTCGAACTCGTTTTGCCTCGCGAGATAATTATTCTCTTTACGAATAAATTTGTGCGTTCTACCACAGATTTGACCATAAAGAATTGTCTCATCGTGCGTAGGTAATTAGTCTCGTCACGTTTGGCATTTTTTATAACGATATTTATCGTTAAGGACTTCAAGGGAAAACAAACAACATGGTCAAATCTCAACCGATTTTGAGATATATCTTGCGGGGCATACCCGCGATAGCAGTTGCGGTTCTGCTTTCTGCATGTAGCACAACGAACACCGCCAAGAATATGCATTCTGAGACGCATGCTGTGGGCAATGGAGATAACTCTTCACTGCAAGCCTCTCAGGATGAATTTGAAAGTATGGTACGTAATATCGATGTTAAATCTCGTATTATGGACCAATACGCTGACTGGAAAGGCGTGCGTTACCGCCTTGGCGGCAGCACTAAGAAAGGGATTGATTGTTCAAGTTTTGTACAGCGTACATTCCGTGAACAATTTGGTTTAGAGCTTCCTCGCTCAACCTACGAACAACAGGAAACGGGTAAATCCGTTTCGCGCACCAATCTGCGCACCGGCGATCTGGTTCTGTTCCGTGCGGGCTCTACGGGCCGTCACGTCGGTATTTATATCGGTAACAACCAGTTTGTACATGCCTCGACCAGCAGCGGCGTTGTTATTTCCAGTATGAACGAGCCTTACTGGAAAAAGCGTTACAACGAAGCCCGCCGGGTTCTGAGTCGCAGTTAATTCGTTTGGCAGCTATCCCTTGGCTATCCTGATGAGACAAATCAAAAGCACTGCTTAGGCGGTGCTTTTTGCTTTTCTTTTACACAACAGAAAAATCTCACGATAAGCGTCAATCCAGGCTATAGTCTTACAAATTAAGCGGTTTAATAATAAGCAGTTACTGCAGGTAAACATAAAGAACTATGTTCAAACGTGCCTCTTCTTCCGGTCGGAAAATCCTGATCACCTGTATTTTAACGGGGCTCGTCGTCGCCTTACTCGTCAGCACACTGCAATTTTTCGTCTCGTGGCACAAACGAGAAGTGAAGTACGACACGCTGCTCTCCGATATACAGAATTACGTCAAAAGTTACTTCTCAGAACTCAAAACGACCACCGATGAACTACAACCCCTGGTCACTGACAGTTGCCAACAAGTTGCCACGAAACTAACCTCCAGTGCGGCCTTTAGCCTGAACGTACGGGCTTTTTTGCTGGTAAAAGACAGCATCGCATTTTGCTCTTCCGCAACGGGCCCCATGAACACCCCCATCCAGGAGCTGATGCCGTCGATTAATATCAACCACGATATCGATGTGGCCCTGCTCCCGGGTACGCCGATGGTGCCTGACAAACCCGCAATAATGATTTGGTATCGTCATCCTGCCTTGCCAAATAGCGGCGTATTTAGTTCACTGAACATCAATCTGGCCCCCTATCTTCTCTATACCGCCCGGCAAGATGATTTTGACGGTATTGCTATTATCGTGGGCAAGACGGCTATTTCGACATTTTCAGCTCACCTGATACCCGTCTCCGATCTTCCTGATGCCTCAACCCCACGACAGGCGACGATTGACGGCCTGCCGGTGACCGTTCGATTGTACGCAGAAGAGTGGACGTATAACGATATCTGGTATTCCCTCATGCTGGGATGCATGGCTGGGATTATGGCGGCCCTGCTTGTCTGGTACTACATCTACACCCTCCGTTTACGGCCCGGGAAAGATATTCTGAACGCCATCAAGCACAATCAGTTTTATGTGGTCTACCAACCGGTCATGGAGATGCAAACGCTGGAGGTAAAAGGCGTAGAAGTCTTATTACGCTGGCGTCATCCAACGACGGGCGAGATCCCACCTGATGCCTTTATTCATTACGCCGAATCGCAGCAAATGATTGTGCCACTCACGCAGCATCTCTTTAAGCTGGTGGCCAGCGATGCCCCTGCCCTGCAAAAAGTACTCCCCAAGGGCGCAAAATTGGGGATCAACATCGCGCCTTCACATTTGCATGGTGAGAGTTTCAAAGCAGATATTCAGGAACTGAGCGCCTCGTTACCCGCCAACTATTTTCAGGTGGTACTGGAAATCACCGAACGCGATATGCTCGATCAGCACGAAGCCACGAAAATTTTTGAATGGCTGCATGCTGCCGGGCTCGAAATTGCCATTGATGATTTCGGCACCGGCCATAGTGCCCTTATCTATCTGGAACGTTTTACGGTCGATTACCTGAAGATTGACCGTGGATTTATCAATGCCATTGGTACCGAGACGCTGACGTCGCCGGTATTGGATGCCGTGTTGACACTCTCCAGACGCCTCAATATGCTGACGGTTGCTGAAGGCGTAGAAACGCAGGAGCAGGCCCGGTGGCTGCGCGATCGCGGCGTGCATTTCTTCCAGGGTTACTGGGTCAGCCGTCCGTTAAAGCTGGCTGATTTCGTACGCTGGATGGCGAAGCCAGATATGCCAAAGTGGTGATCGCACAGTGCGATTCGTCGATACACTACGCTTGCCGGAACCTCCCCGAGGCTCGGACATGAGGTCCATCGGCAGGTGGACAAGAAAAGGAAAACCCGTGCATAGGATTGTTCGCGTACTGCTGCTATTTTTCACCGTTATAGGTTTTAGCGCTCAGGCTCAGTCCATCAAAGAAAGCTATGCATTTTCCGTACTGGGCGAACCCAAGTATGCGTTCAATTTTACCCACTTCGACTATGTGAATCCCGCTGCCCCCAAAGGGGGGAAAATCACGCTCTCGTCCATCGGCACCTTCGATAATTTCAACCGCTACTCGATGCGAGGGAATCCCGGCGCCCGGACTGAATCACTTTACGATGCGCTGTTTACCACTTCCGATGATGAACCCGGTAGCTATTACCCGCTCATTGCCGACAGAGCCCGCTACGCGGACGACTATTCCTGGGTTGAAATCGCCATTAACCCGCGCGCGCGTTTTCACGATGGGTCGCCGATCACCGCCCGCGACGTTGCCTTTACCTTCCACAAATTTATGACCGAAGGCGTGCCGCAGTTTCGTCTGGTATACAAAGGGACCACCGTTAAAGCGATCGCCCCGTTAACCGTGCGAATTGAGTTAGCCAAACCGGGTAAAGAAGACATGCTCAGCCTGTTTTCATTACCGGTGATGCCTGAGAAATACTGGAAAGATCACAAGCTCAGCGACCCGTTATCCTCCCCACCCCTTGCCAGCGGACCTTACCGCATCACCCAATGGAAAATGGGGCAGTATATCGTCTACTCACGGGTCAAAGATTACTGGGCCGCTGACCTGCCGGTTAATCGTGGGCGCTGGAATTTTGATACCCTCCGCTACGACTATTACCTTGATGACAACGTGGCCTTTGAAGCATTTAAAGCCGGTGCATTTGACCTGCGTCTTGAGAACGATGCCAAAAACTGGGCAACACGTTATACCGGTAAGAACTTCACAAAACAGTACATCGTCAAAGCCGAACAAAAAAACGAGTCGGCGCAGGATACGCGCTGGTTAGCGTTTAACATCCAGCGTCCGGTGTTCAGCGACCGCCGTGTTCGTGAGGCGATCGCATTGGCCTTTGATTTTGAATGGATGAATAAGGCGTTGTTTTATAATGCCTGGAGCAGGACGACCAGCTATTTCCAGAACACCGAATATGCCGCCAAAAATTATCCCGACGCGGATGAACTGGTGCTACTTGCGCCGATGAAAAACGATCTGCCTCCCGAGGTCTTCAGCCAAATCTATCAGCCACCCACATCAAAAGGCGACGGTTACGATCGTGAAAACCTGCTGAAGGCCAGTGCACTCCTGGACAAGGCCGGATGGGTATTGAAAGGGCAGCAGCGGGTCAACATCACCAGCGGCAAAGCGCTGACTTTTGAGCTGTTGCTCCCGGCAGGCAGTAACAGCCAATGGGTATTGCCGTTCCAGCATAACCTGCAGCGGCTGGGCATTACGATGAATATCCGCCAGGTCGATAACTCACAAATCACCAACCGCCTGCGCAGCCGCGACTATGACATGATGCCAAGGCTGTATCGTGCGATGCCGTGGCCCAGCTCGGATCTGCAAATTCTGTGGGCTTCCGAATATATTGATTCCAGCTATAACGCTCCCGGCGTGCAAAGCCCGGTCATTGATAAGCTGATTAGCCAGATCATTGCGGCGCAAGGTAATAAAGCAAAACTTATCCCGCTGGGACGCGCACTGGACCGCGTGTTAACCTGGAATTATTACATGTTGCCGATGTGGTTTATGGCCGAAGATCGGCTGGCATGGTGGGACAAATTTTCGCAGCCAGCCGTTCGCCCGATTTACACCATCGGCGTGGACAACTGGTGGTATGACGTCAACAAAGCGGCCAAACTTCCCGCTGCCAGACGACAGGGAGAATAAATGGGCGCATATCTGATTCGACGTCTGCTGCTGGTGATCCCGACGCTCTGGGCCATCATTACCATCAACTTTTTTATCGTGCAGATTGCCCCAGGCGGCCCGGTCGAGCAGGCCGTCGCCGCCATTGAATTCGGGCAAAGTGGCGCACTGCCGGGCGCCGGTAGTGAGGGTGTGCGTGCCAGCCACGCGCAAACCGGCGTCGGGAACATCAGCGACAGCAATTATCGTGGTGGTCGCGGCCTGGATCCGGAAGTGATTGCTGAAATCACCCGCCGTTACGGATTCGATAAACCGATTCACGAACGTTATTTCAACATGCTCTGGAACTATATCCGCTTCGATTTTGGCGACAGCCTGTTTCGCAGCGCCTCGGTCCTGACATTAATCAAAGACAGCCTGCCCGTCTCCGTCACGCTGGGATTATGGAGTACGCTGATTATCTATCTGGTGTCGATTCCGCTGGGGATCCGCAAAGCGGTGTACAACGGCAGCCGCTTTGACGTGTGGAGCAGCGCATTCATTATTATCGGCTACGCCATCCCCGCATTCCTATTTGCAATTTTATTGATCGTTTTCTTTGCCGGCGGCAGCTATTACGACCTTTTCCCGCTACGCGGTCTGGTTTCCGCCAATTTTGACGCTCTGCCCTGGTATCAAAAAATCACCGATTATCTGTGGCATATCACCCTGCCGGTGGTGGCAACGGTGGTGGGTGGATTTGCCGCACTGACGATGCTAACCAAAAACTCCTTTCTGGATGAGGTTCGCAAACAGTATGTCGTCACCGCGCGCGCTAAAGGCGTTAGCGAGAAAAACATTCTGCGCAAACACGTCTTTCGTAACGCCATGCTGTTAGTGATAGCCGGTTTCCCAGCCACCTTCATCAGTATGTTTTTCACCGGCTCACTGTTGATTGAAGTCATGTTCTCGCTGAACGGTCTGGGATTACTGGGCTATGAATCAACCGTGTCACGCGACTATCCGGTGATGTTTGGTACGCTTTATATCTTCACGCTGATCGGCCTGCTGCTCAATATCCTCAGTGATATTAGCTATACGCTGGTCGATCCGCGTATTGATTTCGAGGGACGCTAATGTCGCGCTTAAGCCCCGTCAATCAGGCCCGCTGGGCGCGTTTTCGCCACAATCGCCGTGGCTACTGGTCGCTGTGGATTTTTCTGCTGCTGTTCGGCTTAAGCCTGTGTTCCGAGCTGATTGCCAATGATAAGCCACTGCTGGTGCGCTATGACGGCAGCTGGTACTTTCCACTGGTCAAAAACTACAGTGAAAGCGATTTCGGCGGCCCGTTAGCCACCAAAGCAGATTATCAGGATCCGTGGCTGCAGCAGCGTCTGGAAAGCCAGGGATGGATCCTGTGGGCACCCGTGCGCTTTGGCGCCACCAGCATTAACTTTGCCACCGACCCCCCCTTCCCTTCCCCGCCGTCCGCACAAAACTGGCTGGGCACCGATGCCAACGGCGGCGACGTACTGGCACGCATCCTCTATGGGACCCGCATTTCCATCCTGTTTGGTTTGATGTTAACCCTGTGTTCCAGCGTCATGGGCGTGATGGCCGGTGCGCTGCAGGGCTATTACGGCGGAAAGGTGGACCTGTGGGGGCAACGCTTCATTGAAGTCTGGTCCGGGATGCCGACGCTATTTTTGATAATCCTGCTCTCCAGCGTCGTCCAACCCAACTTCTGGTGGCTATTGGCCATTACGGTCGTGTTTGGCTGGATGAGCCTGGTCGGCGTGGTACGCGCAGAGTTTTTACGCACGCGAAACTTTGATTACATCCGCGCCGCACAGGCGCTCGGCGTGAGCGATCGCAGCATTATCCTGCGCCACATGCTGCCGAATGCGATGGTCGCCACGCTGACTTTTTTGCCGTTTATTTTATGTAGCTCAATTACCACACTGACCTCGCTGGATTTTCTGGGGTTCGGCTTACCGCTCGGCTCCCCGTCGCTCGGAGAACTGCTGTTGCAGGGAAAAAACAACTTACAGGCACCGTGGCTTGGGATCACCGCGTTCGTGTCGGTAGCCCTGTTGTTATCGCTGCTGATCTTTATTGGTGAAGCGGTACGCGACGCATTTGATCCCAACAAGGCGGTATAAGATGACGCAACCTCTGTTAGCCATTGACAATTTATCGGTCGGTTTTCGTCAGCAGGGAACCGTACGTACCGTGGTGAACGAAATTTCATTGCACGTCGAAGCCGGGCAAACCCTGGCACTGGTGGGCGAGTCCGGCTCGGGTAAAAGCGTCACCGCACTCTCGATTTTACGTTTGCTCCCCACACCTCCGGCGGTCTATCTTGCCGGTGATATCCGCTTTCACGGTGAATCACTACTCCACGCCAGCGAACAAACGCTACGCGGCGTACGGGGGAATAAAATCGCCATGATTTTCCAGGAGCCAATGGTGTCGCTTAACCCGCTGCACACTCTGGAAAAACAGCTCTATGAAGTGTTGTCGCTGCATCGGGGGATGCGTCGGGAAGCCGCACGGGCAGAGATCTTGACCTGTCTGGATCGCGTCGGGATCCGTCAGGCCGCCAAGCGTCTGGCGGATTTCCCGCACCAGCTTTCCGGCGGAGAGCGTCAGCGCGTGATGATCGCCATGGCGCTGCTCACTCGCCCTGAACTGCTGATTGCCGACGAACCCACCACCGCACTGGATGTTTCCGTGCAGGCACAAATCCTGCAACTGCTGCGCGAGCTACAACGCGAGCTGAATATGGGCCTGCTGTTCATCACCCATAATCTCAGTATCGTCAAAAAGTTAGCTGACACCGTTGCGGTGATGCAAAACGGTCAGTGCGTTGAACAAAACCGTGCCGGGCAACTGCTTTCTGCCCCCACCCATCCTTACACGCAGAAATTGCTCAACAGTGAACCTGCCGGCGATCCAGTGCCTTTACCCACCGGCCAACCCCCCTTGCTGGAAGTGGAGCAGCTTCGCGTCGCTTTCCCCATCCGTAAAGGGCTGCTTAAGCGCGTGGTGGACCATAACGTGGTGGTCAACAACGTCAGTTTTTCTCTGAAACCGGGAGAAACGCTGGGACTGGTTGGCGAATCAGGATCGGGGAAAAGTACCACCGGTCTGGCACTGCTGAGGCTCATCGCCTCACAAGGACGCATTGTATTCGATGGTCAGGCGCTGCATACCTTAAACCGCCGTCAACTGCTGCCGGTACGCCACCGCATTCAGGTTGTCTTTCAGGACCCTAACTCATCGCTGAACCCGCGCCTGAGCGTGTTACAGATTATTGAAGAGGGGTTACGCGTGCATCAACCCACGTTGTCTGCCGAGCAACGTGAAGCGCAGGTGAAAGCGGTAATGGCAGAAGTCGGCCTGGATAGCGACACGCGGCATCGTTACCCTGCCGAGTTTTCCGGTGGTCAGCGTCAACGTATTGCGATTGCCAGAGCACTGATTTTAAAACCATCGCTGATTATTCTGGATGAGCCGACATCGTCACTCGACAGGACCGTCCAGGCGCAAATCCTGACGTTGCTTAAGTCATTACAGCAAAAGCATCGCCTGGCCTACATCTTTATCAGCCACGATTTGCATGTTGTACGTGCGCTATGCCATCAGGTTATTGTGCTACGGCAAGGAGAGGTCGTGGAACAGGGGCAATGCGAGCACGTCTTCAACGCGCCACAACAAGCCTATACGCGTCAGCTGCTCGCGCTAAGCTGACGCTCAAAATGGGTTATTATTTGAAAAAGGTTCTGCGATAGCCACGCCGAAATTTTTCAGTCTGCAGGTCGCTGCAAATTCATCCTGACGATTGACGAACAGACACGGCTCCCCTTCACATTCCAGTACGGAACACGGAACTTCAATGTCGCTCAACGCCTGGCTGAGTTTATGCATTACCGACCACGCACTGTCACCGTCCGGACTGAGTAACTTGAGCGCCACCAGGCTATTCTCATTGCTCTGGCCGTTTTGCGGAATCGGTTCAACTTTTGAACCTGCGAAACCCACCGACCAACGATAGCACTGCGGCAGACGGTGAACGATTGAGAGTTGTAATGTCATCACTTTCTTTCCCTGGAAGTACAATTACTTCACAATTATTTTACATCAATATTAACACATCATTGACAATACGTCTTTAGACAGTTGGCAAACGTTTACACCCTGTCCGTATGCCACTTTCCGAACCCAATATTTAAATTTATTCAACGGTTCTGGCAGTTTTCCGGGCTATATGTACGCGTTTCTGCGATCTAACTCAACCTTTTTAACTACAATGATGTGACTTTTTACATAAATTGATTTTACATAAAATAAACATAACCAGGGGAATAGATAGATTAGCGGTTGATGTACATCAACTCCGGAGGGCAAATGCCCCCCAGGTTGTGTATTAGATCACCGTTTTTTTGGCTCGACTGGCATAGAGATAGAAGAGAATGGAACAGGACGCACAAAAGGCAATCGTCCAGATCATCGGCCAGGCCGAGTTAAAGGTCGCCAGTGACAGTAGCGCACCTACAATGGCACCGATGCCAAAGCGGAAGGTTCCCGCCAGCGACGACGCCGTGCCAGCCATATGCGGGAACTCATCGAGGATCACTGCCATCGCGTTAGATGACACCATCGATACGCAACCAACAAACGCCGCAACACCGACCACCAGCGCCCAGAAGCCCAACCCGAACAGCGCGCTAAATACCATCCAGCCCGCCATAACAAACTGGATCCACAGCCCGGTGCGGAACATATTCAATGCCCCAACCCGCCGAACAAAGCGGCTGTTAATAATGGTCATCACAAACAGGAAGACAATGTTCAGCGCAAAGTAATAGCCAAAGTTCTGCGGCGAAACATGGTTGATCTCAATGTAGACAAAGGGACCAGCGCTGAGAAACGAGAACATCCCGGCAAAACTAAATCCGCTGGCCAGCATATAGCTCAACACGCGCTTATGGCGAAACAGCGAGGCGAAATTGCCCATTGTGGTACGCAAACGAAACGGCTGGCGTCGCTCAACGGGCAAGGTCTCTTTGATCAAGGTGAAAATCATCACCGAAGCCAGAATTGCCGCCACGGCCAGGATCCAAAAGATGTAGTGCCAGCTTAACCATACCAGCACCCAGCCACCGACAATCGGCGCCAGCAGCGGCGCAATCGTCGTGACCAACATGACGAAGGACATCATGCGTGAAAACTCTTCTTTCGGATAAATATCGCGCATCAGGGCGTTAATCACCACGCTCGCCGCCGCAGCCGCCAGACCGTGGAAGAAACGCATAGTGATCAATTGATCGATAGTTTGTGCCAGCGCGCAGGCGACTGCCGCCGCCGCAAACACCAGCGTTCCCCCCAGAATCACCGGCTTACGCCCGATGCTGTCTGCCATAGGGCCGTAGATCAGTTGCCCCACTGCAAACCCCAAAATATAGGTACTGAGGGTCATTTGCGCACTGCCCGCAGGCACGCCAAACTGAGCAGAGATCACCGGCAGCGCCGGAAGATACATATCAATCGACAACGGCATTAACATGGCCAACAAGCCAAGGATAAAAACAATGGCAATTGAAGAGTTCTGCCGGGTGGTCACATTTAGCTCCTGAAATTAACGAGGGGTTACGTTAACGCTGGCGATTTCTTCTTCAGTCAAGGGGCGGTATTCGCCGGGCGCAAGATCGTCATCCAGTTTGATGGCGCCGATGCGCTCACGGTGCAGTTCCACAACATGGTTGCCAACGGCGGCAAACATACGCTTAACCTGATGATAGCGCCCTTCGCTAATGGTCAAGCGCACCTGGGTTGGCGTAATCACTTCCAGCACCGCCGGTTTTGTCAGATCTTTTTCGTTATGCAACTGTACACCACGAGTAAACTGTTCGGCGGTATCTTCCGCCACCGGCGACTCTAACGTCACCAGATAGGTTTTCTCACAATGGTGACGCGGGGAGGTGATGCGGTGTGACCACTGACCGTCATCGGTCATCAGTACCAGCCCGGTGGTGTCGATATCCAGACGCCCTGCCGCATGCAGCTTGTGGGCAACAGGTTCATCGAGGAAATAAAGCACTGTCGGATGATCCGGGTCTTCCGTGGAGCACACATAGCCCTGAGGCTTGTTGAGCATAAAATAGCGCGGGCCATTTTGCTGAGTCAGTGAATTACCGTCGTATTCGACGTCATGTTCTGGCAGCAGTTTAAAGGCGCTATTTCTGACGATTTCGCCATCGACGGTAACGCGGTTACCACGGATTTCACGCCCGGCAATAGCGCGGCTGACGCCGAGTTGCTGAGCGATAAATTTATCAAGTCGCATGAGTGTGATTTTGCCTGTAACAATACGGAAATCGAGCGTTATGCCCGAAAAGTGGAGCCGTTTTCCGCTCAGTATAGCGGGCTAACAACTTCCCTCAAGGGAAAAAGATTCGTGGCATACTATTCATTGTTATTGTTTACCCTAGTGAGACCATGACTTTTACACTTCGTCCTTACCAACAAGAAGCCGTGGATGCCACGCTCAACCATTTTCGCCACCACCGCACACCTGCGGTCATCGTCCTGCCAACCGGGGCGGGTAAAAGCCTGGTGATTGCTGAACTGGCGCGTGTGGCGCGTGGGCGCGTATTAGTGCTGGCGCATGTGAAGGAGTTGGTCGCACAGAATCATGCCAAATATTGTGCGTTGGGGCTGGAAGCCGATATCTTTGCCGCTGGCCTGAAGCGTAAAGAGAGCCACGGTAAAGTGGTTTTCGGCAGCGTACAGTCGGTGGCACGTAATCTGGAAGCGTTTCAGGGTGAATTTTCCCTGCTCATCGTCGACGAGTGCCATCGCATTGGTGACGACGAAGAGAGCCAGTATCAGCAAATTCTGACTCACCTGACCCACGTCAACCCTCACCTACGCCTGCTCGGACTGACCGCTACGCCTTTCCGCCTCGGTAAAGGCTGGATTTACCATTTTCATTATCACGGTATGGTGCGCGGCGATGAAAAAGCGCTTTTTCGCGACTGTATTTATGAGCTGCCGCTGCGCTACATGATTAAGCACGGCTATCTGACGCCGCCAGAGCGCCTCGACATGCCGGTCGTCCAGTATGACTTCAGCCGCCTGCAAGCACAAAGTAACGGTTTGTTCAGCGAAGCTGACCTCAACCATGAGCTGAAAAAACAGCAGCGGATAACACCGCATATCATCAGCCAGATTGTTGAATTTGCCCAGTCGCGTAAAGGCGTCATGATATTTGCCGCTACCGTGGAGCACGCGAAAGAGATTGTTGGTCTGCTGCCCGCAGACGATGCCGCACTGATCACCGGTGACACGCCTGGCGCAGAGCGAGATGTGTTGATTGAGGATTTCAAAGCCCAGCGCTTTCGCTATCTGGTCAACGTAGCGGTGCTGACCACCGGGTTTGACGCCCCACATGTCGATCTCATTGCGATCCTGCGCCCCACCGAGTCCGTAAGCCTGTACCAACAAATCGTCGGGCGTGGGCTACGCCTGTCGCCGGGAAAAACAGATTGTCTGATCCTCGACTACGCGGGCAATCCTCACGATCTTTACGCCCCGGAAGTCGGTGCGCCAAAAGGAAAAAGCGACAACGTTCCGGTGCAAGTATTCTGCCCCGCCTGCGGGTTTGCTAACACCTTCTGGGGTAAGACCACAGCCGATGGCACGCTGATCGAACACTTTGGCCGTCGCTGTCAGGGGTGGTTTGAAGATGATGATGGCCATCGCGAGCAGTGTGACTTTCGCTTCCGTTTTAAAAACTGCCCACAGTGCAATGCTGAAAATGACATTGCCGCTCGCCGCTGTCGGGCATGCGATACCATACTGGTCGATCCGGACGATATGCTGAAGGCGGCGCTCAGGCTCAAGGATGCGCTGGTACTGCGCTGTAGCGGCATGGCGTTACAGCATGGCCAGGATGACAAAGGTGAATGGCTGAAAATAACTTATTATGATGAGGATGGCGCCGACGTCAGCGAACGATTTCGTTTGCACCCCCCCGCTCAACGTACCGCCTTTGAACAGCTGTTTATTCGCCCACACACCCGCACGCCCGGCATCCCTATACGCTGGATAACCGCCGCCGACATCCTGGCGCAGCAGGCGCTGTTACGCCATCCCGATTTTGTGGTCGCTCGCATGAAAGGTCAGTACTGGCAGGTACGTGAAAAGGTCTTTGATTATGAAGGCCGCTTCCGACGGGCACATGAATTGCGCGGTTAATCGTACTTTTGATTGATGTACCCGTCATTTGAGGATAGAATCTCGCCCGCTTTTGCATACGCAAAGCAGATCACTTACCTGTTGCTGGGTCGCCTGTAGCAGGAATTATTAAAGAGAGATTTAAATGTTTACTATCAACGCTGAAGTACGTAAAGAGCAGGGTAAGGGTGCGAGCCGCCGCCTGCGTACCGCTAACAAGTTCCCGGCAATCATCTACGGTGGCGCAGAAGCCCCGATTGCTATCGAACTGGATCACGATTCAATCATGAACATGCAAGCTAAAGCTGAATTTTACAGCGAAGTTCTGACCATCGTTGTTGACGGTAAAGAAGTTAAAGTTAAAGCTCAGGCTGTACAGCGTCACCCGTTCAAGCCGAAACTGGCTCACATCGACTTCGTTCGCGCGTAATCGCCAACAAGTTGAAGAAAAACCCCGCCTCGGCGGGGTTTTTTTATGTCATTTTTAACCGATGACAACGTATGACATGTGGCCGGATAAGGCATTTACGCCGCCATCCGGCATCATCCATGTTATTTCCCGCCAGAAGTACGACGCTGCAACTGATCGCGCAGGTTAGGCGGCGTACCTTTAATGGTTAAGGTGTCCGTCGCCGGATCCCAGAAAATGCGTTCGCCCAGCAGCATGGCGTCGAAATTGATCGTTAACCCACCGCCGCTACCGGCAAACTTGGTTAACTGACGCAGCGTGCTGCGATCTGCCGGGAAGCTCTCTTCCAACTCATAGCCTTTATCCGCGGTAAATTCACTGAAGCTGACTTCGCTGACGCCGGAAAGTTCTTTTGACAGGGACTCCAGTTCAATCTCTTCACCAGCCTGAAGCTGCTCGTTACAGTAGCTATAAACCTGCTGACGCACGTTCTGGCGTTCAGCTTTATCCAGTTGAGCTTCGGCAGTGAAGTCGTCTACCGCCTGCAGCAGGCCACGGTTTTGCGCTTTCGCATTCAGTCCTTCGCTGGCCCCGAGGAAATCCATAAAGAAATCGGCAACTTTACGCCCTACCCTTCCTTTCAGGAACGTCAGATACCGCGTGGACTCCGGGTTGGTTTCCCACTCGGTTAAATCAATACGCGCCACGATATCAGCATGATTGATATCCAGATAGTGCGTCGGGTTGATATCCAGATTTTCATTCACGCGCATGCTGCTTAAGTTGTTCAGCACCGCCACCAGCAGATACTCTACCGCCAGGTAACGGTAATGACAGAACAGCACGATGCCGCCGTCAGCAAACGGATACTTCGCCAGCTCATCGCGCAGACGCCCGGTTGCGGCACGACTGAACGCCAGAAAATCCTCTTCGCCCTGACGCTGCAAACGCAGCGTTTGCGCCAGTTCGCTCTCTTCGCTAAACAGGCCATAGGCTTTATTCTTGGCGCTATATACCCGATGCAGCTCAGCCATCATCTCGACAACGGTCGCCGTCGGCTCCAGTAATGAATCGCGCAAGACCAGCTCAAGGTTCTGCTCATCACGCTTGATAAGCTGGTGCAGGGCAATCTGGTTGATATCCAGACTCATGATAAACTCTCCTTTAAGACCGGGCGGTATTCAACCACCTGCCGGGCAGTGACGCAATAGAAGATAAAAAAGCAGAAAAAAAACTGTCGCTACGGTAATATGTTGCCCTTTCATGAACAGACAGATTTCGATTTATGCCACAAATTTCCCGCTATAGTGACGAACACGTTGAACAATTGCTGAATGAAATGCTCAACGTACTGGAAAAACATAAGGCACCGACCGATCTTTCCCTGATGGTACTGGGAAACATGGTCACTAACCTTATCAATACAAGCGTCGCACCGGCCCAGCGCCAGGCGATTGCGAATTCATTTGCCCGCGCATTGCAGTCTTCGATAAACGACGACCAAGCGCACTAAGAGCCTGCTCCGGGGAAACGAACAACAGTTTATGGTAACTCATCGTCAACGCTACCGTGAGAAAGTCTCCCAGATGGTTAGCTGGGGGCACTGGTTCGCCTTGTTCAACATTCTGTTGGCCATGGTGCTCGGTAGTCGTTACCTGTTTGTCGCCGACTGGCCGACAACGCTTGCAGGTCGTGTTTATTCTTATCTGAGCGTTGTCGGGCATTTTAGCTTCCTGGTGTTTGCCGCCTATTTGCTGATCCTGTTCCCCCTGACGTTTATCGTCATGTCCCAGAGGCTGATGCGATTCTTATCAGCCATCCTGGCGACCGTGGGCATGACGCTGCTGTTGATTGACAGCGAAGTGTTCACCCGTTTCCACCTGCATCTCAATCCGATTGTCTGGGAACTGGTCATTAACCCCGATCAGAACGAAACGGCGCGTGACTGGCAGCTGATGTTCATCAGCGTGCCGATTATTCTGCTAATAGAAATGTTGTTTGCGACCTGGAGCTGGCAAAAGCTGCGCAGCCTGACGCGTCGCCGTCATTTCGCGAAACCTTTAGCCGCTTTCTTTTTCGTATCGTTCATCGCATCGCATGTGGTGTACATCTGGGCGGACGCCAATTTCTATCGGCCGATCACTATGCAGCGCGCAAACCTGCCGCTGTCTTACCCAATGACAGCGCGTAAGTTTCTGGAAAAACATGGTTTGCTGGATGCGCAAGAGTATCAGCGCCGCCTGATCGAACAAGGTAATCCGGAAGCGGTCTCCGTACAGTATCCGCTTAGCGATTTACGCTATCGTGATATGGGTACCGGCCAGAACGTCCTGCTGATCACCGTAGACGGTCTGAACTACTCGCGCTTTGAAAAACAGATGCCAGCCCTGGCGGAATTTGCCGGGCAAAATATTTCCTTCACGCGCCATATGAGTTCCGGTAATACCTCCGATAACGGTATTTTTGGCCTGTTCTATGGCGTGTCGCCAAGCTATATGGACGGCATTCTGGCAAGCAGAACGCCTGCCGCGCTGATCTCTGCCCTGAATCAACAAGGTTATCAGTTGGGGTTATTCTCCTCTGATGGCTTTACCAGCCCGCTCTATCGCCAGGCGCTGCTGTCAGACTTCTCCATGCCAAGCGTGCAGACACAATCTGACGAACAAACGGCGAACCAATGGATCAACTGGCTGGGCCGCTACGCGCAGGAAGATAACCGCTGGTTCTCATGGGTCTCCTTTAACGGGACTAACATTGATGACAGCAACCAGAAGAACTTTGCTAAACGCTACGCCAACGCCGCTCAGGACGTAGATGCGAACATTAACCGCGTTCTGGGCGCCCTGCGTGATTCGGGTAAGCTCAACAACACGGTGGTGATTATTACCGCCGGTCGGGGTATCCCACTGTCGCAGGATGAGAATCGCTTCGACTGGTCGCGCGGTCATCTTCAGGTTCCACTGATAATTCACTGGCCGGGTACACCCGCTCAGCGCATTAATAGCCTGACCGATCATACCGACCTGATGACCACGCTGATGCAGCGACTACTGCACGTCAGCACACCGGCAAACGAATATTCGCAAGGCCAGGATTTGTTTAATGCCACGCGACGCCACTATTGGGTAACGGCCGCCGACAGCAGCACAATGGCGATTACCACTCCAGAAATGACGCTGGTGCTCAACAACAACGGTAATTACCAGACCTATGATTTGCGCGGCGAGAAGATTAAAGATCAGAAACCACAGCTGAGCTTACTGCTACAGGTTCTGACGGATGAGAAACGTTTTATTGCTAACTGATTAATTATAAATCAGTTAGTAAACCATCCTCTTGCAATCGTGGTGGAAAGCAGTAGTATTAGCGCCATAGTGTCGGCACGTAGCGCAGCCTGGTAGCGCACCGTCATGGGGTGTCGGGGGTCGGAGGTTCAAATCCTCTCGTGCCGACCAAAATTCCCCACAAAAACCAATCTTCTACGATTGGTTTTTTTATGTCTGCAATTTGCCGGGACTCAGCGCCCTCTTTCCTGGCCGGTGCCTGGCATAATTCACCCTGCTGACTTCTCTTCCAGCTGCTTGCATCTTTAATATCAACATTGTTTATTATTGCCGCTCATTAAAGTTGATATTTAATTAATGTTGTCAAACAGCAAATCGAGATTACAGTAATGACACAAATATTTTATTAATTTTTCACTTTAATAAACCCTGCTTAAACGTTAAGCATTTCATAGCAGAATGAATCGCTGGTCGGATATGTGCGAAATAAAATAAATAAGAACATGACATTTCTATCCTAACCCTACGATGGTAAAAATGAAAAAGTTAATGATGGCATTAGTGGCAGCTGTAGCGTTATCAGGTTGTGCACAGCAAACCTTTAAAATAAATAACGGCATTGCCGAAAAACCGACCCAAGAGGTCAAACAGAGCTTTTTTGTTCACGGCATAGGCCAGTCACAAACTATTGATGTAGCACTTGTTTGTGGTGGTGCAGACAAAGTTATCCGTACCGAAGTACAGGAATCGGGAATGGATGTTTTCTTGCGTATTATTACTATCGGTATCTACACACCTCGTGAGGCGAGAGTGTATTGCGCTAAATAATACGATGAGCAGGTGTTCGATGGATACCTGCTTAGCAATAATGTGCCTGCCATTATTTAACACGATTGAAAAATAGTGACGTAATAACTGAATAATTTTTGTGTCGTTAAGAAACACATTTAACGCTATCTGTTGATAGTGACACTTCCGTACTCGCCCCATCGACTTACTTATAAATCAAAATCAACGCATAACCCTCTTTATACACACAAAGTTGTATTTAAAATACATGTTTATATGTGTAAAGATATGTCAGGGGAAAGTACCTTCCCCCTCCTGCGTCGCGATGGCTCAGGCTTTGTACAATAAAAAAGGTTAGGTTATGCATTACTCAAAGCGTTTATGGCTAACGCTTCTCGTTATCTGCCTGGCGTCCTTTGGCGTGCTACTGTGGCTGGGCGGCGAGATTTATCAGCAGGCTCCGCCTATTCCGGCACAAGTTATCACGACGGATGGTGAGCAGGTTTTCACCGGGGAACAAATTCAGGATGGGCAGGAAGCCTGGTTTAAATCTGGCGGTCAACAGCTGGGTTCCGTTTGGGGCCATGGCAGCTACGTTGCGCCTGACTGGTCTGCGGACTGGCTGCACCGTGAAGCGCTTGCCTTACGCGACATCATCGCCGAGAAAAAATATCAGCAACCGTTCGATGCGCTAACGCAAGAACAACAGCTGGTTGCGGGCGGCCTGATGAAACAGGAGATGCGCCATAATAGCTATGACGCGCTGCGTAATGTCATCATTATTACACCGGAGCGCGCCAAAGCCATTCGTGAGGTTGCCGCGCATTATGACGGTCTGTTCAGCGACGCGCCTGATTTCCACGCGCTGCGCGTTGACTATGCGATGAAGGAAAATACACTTTCCTCTTCTCTGGACCGGCAGGATCTCGGCGCCTTCTTCTTCTGGAGCGCCTGGGCTGCCACCACCGAACGCCCAGGTGATACCATCACTTACACCAGCAACTGGCCGCATGAAGCGCTGGTGGGTAATACGCCAAGTGCCAGCTTAGGCATCTGGTCTATTGCCAGCGTCATTCTGCTGCTGGGCGGTATTGGTGCCCTGGTCTGGTACCATTTCCGTAACGAAGAAGACGAAACCATTGTCTCCCCGGCCAGCGATCCGCTGTTCCGGCTGACGCTGACACCGTCGATGCGCGCAACCACAAAATATTTTTACGTGGTTATCGCCCTGTTTATGGTGCAAATTTTCCTCGGTTCGATGACTGCGCACTACAGCGTGGAAGGCCAGGATTTCTTCGGCATCCCGCTATCGAAAATCTTACCGTACACCGTACTGCGTAGCTGGCACACCCAGCTGTCAGTTCTGTGGATTGCTACCGCGTGGCTGGCAACCGGTCTGTATATCGCCCCGCTGATTTCCGGCAAAGAACCCGCATTCCAGCGTCTGGGCGTTAATATTCTGTTTGTTGCGCTGCTGATTCTGGTGGTTGGTTCGCTGGGCTTCGGCTGGTTGGGTGCAATGGGCTATCTGGATGCCAAACAGAACTTCTATATTGGTGCCCAGGGTCTCGAGTTCACCAACATGGGACGCATGTGGCAGTGGCTGCTGTTTATCGGCCTGATGATTTGGCTGGTACTGGTGGGACGTGCATTATGGCCTGCCCTCACCCGTCCATCAGAAAACCGTGGTCTGATCATGCTGATGTTCCTGGCAGCCATTTGTATCGGCCTGTTCTACTCTACGTCCCTGATTTGGGGCTTTAAGACGCATTACGCCATTGTTGAATACTGGCGCTGGTGGCTGGTTCACCTGTGGGTAGAAGGTTTCTTTGAAGTCTTCGCCACCGCCGTGATTGCGCTTATCTTCTGTCGTCTCGGTCTTATTCGTAGTAGCGCGGCGAACAAAGCAACACTGTTCTCGACCATCATCTTCCTGTTTGGTGGCATTCTGGGAACGCTGCACCACCTGTACTTCACTGGCGCACCGATCTCCGTTATTGCCTGGGGTTCAATTTTCTCTGCACTGGAAGTGGTACCGCTGTCGCTGGTGGGGATTGAAGCTGCACACAGTTACTCACTGGCACGTAAAGCACCGTGGGTACAGCGTTACCGTTGGATGATCTTCTTCTTCGTGGCCGTGGCATTCTGGAATATGGTCGGCGCTGGCCTGCTGGGCTTCGCCATCAACCCGCCGATTTCACTGTACTACGTGCAGGGTCTGAACCTGACGGCAGCGCATGCTCATGCCGCGCTGTTTGGCGTATACGGTATGCTCGGTATTGGTCTAATGTTGTTCTGTCTGCGTGGTCTGCTGCCGGACAACCATTGGGTTGATTCTCTGTTGAAATGGGCATTCTGGTTGATGAACATCGGCTTAACGTGGATGGTCTTTGTCTCGCTGCTGCCGGTAGGGATTTATCAGTCATGGGCCAGCATTGATAAGGGGCTGTGGTACGCGCGCTCTCCGGAAGTGATTCACTCGCATATCGTTGAAACACTGGTCTGGCTGCGTGTCCCGGGCGACATCATCTTCGGTATCGGTGGGCTGCTGCTGGCGCTCTTTGCACTGAAGCTGCTTACCAAAGCCAGCGCTAAATCGATGACGCTGGCAAACGAGAAAAACTAAGCGCCATTTTTAAGATGACGCTCAGCAATTAAAAGGCAACCGCAGCGCCAGTCGTTGCGGTTTTTTTATTTCGTCTCGCAAACCGGCAGCACCTTGATTCAAGTCATAAAGAGTATTCTTTGTAAAAATTCCAATGAGAGCTTTTTGAGTCAGGATATACTATTTGCACCTGTAAAAAGTAGGGTCACGTTGCCTTATCATCTGCGTGATAAATCAGGATTATCCCATGCCCCGAAATATAACGAAATTAAGAGTGCTCAGGAGAAGAAGATGCCTGAATTAACACCTTTTAAGGTGATGATCGTTGATGACCACCCACTCATGCGGCGAGGAATCAGTCAATTACTGCAGCTGGATAGCGCATTTGACGTGGTTGCCGAAGCAGGCGACGGCGCGAGTGCTATCGATCTGGCAAACCGGCTTGACCTGGATGTGATCCTGCTGGATCTCAATATGAAAGGTATGAGCGGACTGGATACCCTGAATGCGCTGCGCCGGGATGGCATCACAGCACAAATTATCATTCTTACCGTATCGGATTCCGCCAGCGATGTTTATGCCTTAATTGATGCTGGCGCTGACGGTTATTTGCTGAAAGACAGCGATCCGGAAGTGTTGCTCGAAGCTATTCGCAGCGGTGCGAAAGGCGGTAAAGCCTTCAGCGAACGCGTCAGCAACTACCTGCGTGAACGTGAGCTATTTGGCGCAGAAGAAGATCCGTTCAGCATGCTGACCGAACGCGAACTGGATGTATTACACGAACTGGCACAGGGGCTGTCAAACAAACAGATCGCGTCAGTGCTGAATATCTCCGAACAAACAGTAAAGGTGCATATTCGCAATCTGCTGCGCAAACTTAACGTGCGTTCTCGCGTTGCGGCTACCATCCTGTTTTTACAAACACGCGGCATGCAATAACCAGATATTGCCCGATGGCGCTACGCTTATCGGGCCTACAAGTTGCGTGCATCA
>NZ_SZXN01000056.1:364934-385144 GCF_005281195.1 Citrobacter sp. wls613 | reverse complement strand
GGCCGGATAAGACGCTTTGCGTCGCCATCCGGCATCTTCCACGCTTATTTCTCCTGCGGCGACAGCTGTTCCAGCGCTTGTTTAATGCTGCGCTCAATCACCGAGCGGCGGGTATCGTTGGCAGGTAATAATTTCAGCATCATCTCCCACGCGGCGACCGCTTCACCAAAGCGCTGCTGCTCAAACGCATTAAACGCATACATACTCAGCACACGGACGTTGGCATGATCGCTTCTGACTAGTTGACGCAGCAGTTCTCCTCCCCGGCGGTTATCGTCCGGATCGGAGGAACGGGTCAACGCTTCCGCATAACCCAGCGCGGCATCGCTATTTTTCGGATCCAGCCGGTAAGCGTTAGCGTAGGCTTCGGTCGCCGTACTGGCATTGCCTAATACCATGCCAATACGCCCGAGCATGATCCAGCCTTCAACGTTTCCGGCGTCAGATTGCAGCCGCGTACGCAGCCCCAGCGCCAGGCGCGTCATATCCTCTTCATTCAGCGGCTCGGCTTTCGGATCCAACGCGCGTTCCAGCAACCCCGGAGCCTGGGCGGTGGCCTGCTGCCAAACTTTTACCTGCTTATAATTACCGGTGTGGTAATAGCTCACCGCACCCACCACAAGCGCCACCACCACGCCAGGTGCAAACAGCCACCATCCACCCCGTGTGCCATCCGGTGTGGTATCGTCAGGAAATTCTTCCTGCTTCAGGCGAACGCGACGACGAGAGCGGGCGAAAATAATCCAGCCTCCCAGACCAATCGCCACCAGCGGCATCACCCACAGCAGTACGGTCAGTGGTGTCAGCGGCGGATCGTAGGTCACGAAGTTGCCATAACGCGCCACCATATAATCGACGATCTCTTTCTGGCTTTTCCCTTCTTGCATCAGCTCATACACTTTCTGACGCAGGTCGGTGGCAATCATCGAGTTTGAATCAGCAATGCTGTTGTTCTGACATTTTGGACAACGCAGCTGCTCGGTAAGCTGGCGGAACTGCTGCTCCTGCGCTTCGTCCTTGAACTGCATTACATCGATAGTGGCCAACGCCGAACCTGAGACAATCAGCATCAGCACGCCCAGTAAAAACCTCATTGCGCGGCCTCCTTACTGTACTTATCCCACAACGGTTTGAGCTCGCTCTCCCACACCCTGGCGTTTAAATCGCCGGCATGGCGGTAACGAATAATGCCTTTACCGTCGATCAGGAACGTTTCCGGCGCGCCGTACACCCCCAGATCCAGACCCAGCATCCCGTCGCCGTCAAACAGGCTCAGCGCATACGGATTACCCAGCTCTTTCAGCCAGACGATAGCTTTCTGGCGATCGTCTTTGTAGTTCAGACCCACAACCCGAATGCCCTGCGCTGAAAGCTGGTTCAGATACTGATGTTCAGCGCGACAGGTCGGACACCAGGTCGCCCAGACGTTAAGCAGTACCGGCTTGCCCTGCGTAAGCACATCGGCCTGATAATGCTGACCCGGGTTCTCCAGCGACTCCAGACGGAATGTCGGTACCGGTTTACCGATCAGCGCCGACTCCAGATTTGTAGGATCGTCGCCCTGCGCGTTACGTGCCAGCTGCCACAGCAACGCTGCGGCAATCACGAGAAAAATAATAAACGGAATTAACAGTGCGTTGCGCTTCATACAGCCTCCGGCGCTTTTTCTTGCCCGGCAGTGCGGGGACGCGTGCGCTGGCGATAGCGCGGATCAAACAGGCAGAACAATCCGCCCAGCGCCATCAGTAACCCTCCGGCCCAAATCCAGCGAATAAACGGTTTGTAATACAGACGCACGGCCCATGCGCCGTTGTCCAGCTCCTCGCCCAGCGCCGCGTACAGGTCACGGGTAAATCCGCCGTCAATGGCCGCCTCGGTCATCATCGAGCTGGTGCTGTTATAAAAGCGTTTTTCCGCATGCAGCGTCGCTTCCGGTTTGCCGTCACGCGTGACGCCAATAATCGCGACACCGCCGCGATAGTTAGGACCGGTGATATCTTTCACTTCACGGAAGGTGAACTGGTAATCATGAATGCCGACACTATCGCCCGCCTTCATGCGCACATCGCGTTCAACGCTGTAGTTCTGGCTAAACGCAATACCGACGATAGTGACGGCAAGCCCTACGTGACCCGACACCATACCCCAGTAACTCGGCGTCAGCTTCGTGCCGCGTGAAATACGCAGAAATGCCTCAGACATGGCCAGCACAAATATCCAGCAGGCCATTGCCATGCCGACGACGGTCATCGCGGCAATGCGATCCTCAAACAACCACGGCAGCAGCACGGACATTACCAGCGTGGTGACAAAAGCGATAATCAGCAACGTTTTTAGTTTGCGCGGTCGGTCGCGTCCCCAGCGCACCAGCGGTCCAATCCCCAGCAACAGCGCGAACGGTGCCATCAGCCAGGTGAACATGGTATTAAAGAACGGCTCACCAATCGAAATACTGCCCAGCCCCAGCTGTTTATGCACCAGCGGCAGCAGCGTGCCCAGCAGGACTACCAGCATGGCGGCAATCAGCAAAACGTTGTTCCCCAGCAGCAGCGATTCGCGTGACCACAGCGCGTTATTGACCCGCGATCGAACCTTATGCCCACGTACCGCAAACAGCAGCAGAGAACCACCAATCACCAGCACCATAAAGGCCAGGATAAACATCCCGCGCGACGGATCGGAGGCGAAGGCATGTACCGACACCAGCACGCCCGAGCGCACGAGGAACGTCCCCAACAGGCACAGTGAGAACGCGCAGATCGACAGCAGTAACGTCCAGGCCTTAAAGCTGGCGCGTTGCTCCGTAACGGCCAGGGAGTGCATCAGCGCCGTCCCCACCAGCCACGGCATAAACGAGGCGTTCTCTACCGGATCCCAGAACCACCAGCCGCCCCAGCCCAACTCGTAGTAAGCCCAGGCCGAACCGAGCACAATACCCAGCGTCAGAAACACCCACGCCGCCAGCGTCCACGGGCGTGAAAAACGGGCAAAGGTGCTGTCCAGACGCCCGCTCATCAGCGCTGCAATGGCAAAAGCAAAGGCAACGGAGAAGCCGACATAGCCCATATACAGCAGCGGCGGGTGGAAAATAAGCCCCGGATCCTGCAACAGCGGGTTCAGATCGCGCCCTTCTATCGGGAAGTCCGGCAGCGTGCGGGAAAACGGGTTGGAGGTAAACAGAATAAACAGCAGGAAGCCGACGCTAACCATCCCCATCACCGCCAGCACACGGGCGACGATATCCAGCGGCATACGCTGACTAAACAGCGCCACGGCAAAGGTCCAGCCACTCATCAGCAGCACCCACAGCAGCAGCGAGCCTTCATGCGCGCCCCACGTGGCCGCCACACGATACCAGACCGGAAGCTGGGTATTGGAGTTACTGGCGACGTAGGTCACGGTAAAGTCATTGACCACAAAGGCGTTAATCAACACCAAAAACGCGCCCATCACACAGATAAACAACAGCCAGGCAAAGGGCCGTGCAGAGGCCATCATCCGTACATCGCCGCGCGCAACGCCCCACAGCGGATAAACCGAGAGCAGCAATGCGACGCCAAGCGCCAGGCACAGCAGCCCGTTGCCAATTTCAGGCATCATGACGTTTTATCCTTATACACACTTTCCGGGCGACGATGGTTTTCCTGCATCGCTTTTTCGACTTCCGGCGGGGTGTAATTCTCATCATGTTTGGCGAGAACTTCTTTTGCCTGAACATGATTCCCCTCGCCCAGCTCACCCTGAACAACGACGCCCTGCCCTTCACGGAACAGATCCGGCAGGATGCCTTCATACGTCACATCCACCACGCCTTCGGCGTCATAGATGCTGAAATTCACCTTCAGCGATTGCGGGTCACGCTTTACACTGCCCGGCATGACCATGCCACCCACGCGCAGGCGTTGGCCGACTTCTGGCATCTGCTGGGTTTCACGCTTGCCGTAGAGGATTTCGCCCGGCGTATAGAACAAGTCGATATTGGAACGCAGCGCGTAAAGCACCAGCGTGATGGTCAATGCCAGGCCCGCCAGTACCGCACAGGCTATCCATAGCCGATTTTTACGTCGAATATTCACGCCGCCTCCCGCTGTACTTGCGCCGCACGCATGCGCGCTTCTCTTGCCCGCTGCTGCGCCACGCCGCGTAAAATCGCGCGGTGCTGTAGCGCGGAATGCAGTACCAGCACCGTCAGCGGGATAACGCTCATCGCCACGGCCAGCCAGACATACAAGGCGTAACCGCCCATGGCGAAAAAATCACTCCAGGATGCAAATGCAGGGGTCATTGGCGGCCTCTTTTTAAGATCAGTTCACTCACCCACGGGCGGCGTTTTTCCATCAACAAAATCAGGTTACGCATGCGCATCAGCGTCAGCGTGACAAACAGTAACAGGTAACCGACGATCGCCAGACGCAGCGGCGCGCGCATCGCCGGGTCGATACTTTGCTGCATACGGGTTGACCCCTGGTGCAGCGTATTCCACCATTCTACCGAGTAGTGAATGATCGGTAAGTTCACCACGCCAATCAGCACCAGAATCCCCGCGGCACGCCCTGCTACACGGCGGTCATCAAATGCGTGCCACAGCGCAATCGCGCCAACGTAGAGAAACAGCAGCACCAGTTCAGAGGTGAGTCTGGCATCCCACACCCACCAGGTTCCCCACATCGGTTTACCCCATGCAGAACCGGTCACCAGGGCAATAAAGGTAAACACCGCACCAATGGGCGCCATCGCCGCCAGCGCCAGGTTGGCCATTTTCATCTGCCAGACCAGGCCGATAAACGCGGCAACCGCCATTGAGGCGTAAATGCCCATCGACCAGATTGCCGCCGGGACGTGCAGGTAGATGATGCGATAACTTTGTCCCTGCTGATAATCCGCGGGTGCAAAGCCAAATCCCCAGATCCAGCCCGTTACCAGTACCACTGCGCTGGCAATGGCCAGCCACGGGATAAACCAGCCACAGATCTGATAGAGCCGTGGGGGCATCGCCAGTTGATGAAGTATTTTCCACATAGTTCAGTCACCAGACTCAAGCAAAACAAATGAAATTACCTTGGTGCCAGATGGCCGCGCTTGCGCCTTATCCGGCCTACAGTTACTGCACGCTAATACGTAGCGCCGCCGCTGTCGCAAACGGACTTAACGTTGCGCTGCCAACCAACAGTGCGCCCAGAATCGCCATGTAGCCTTCAACGGGTAAGTGCATTGAGGCAGCATCCATCGCGGCGGTAGCAAAAATCAGTAATGGAATCGTGAGCGGTAGCACCAGTACACTTAACAATACGCCGCCACGCTTTAATCCCACCGTTAACCCCACACCCGGTGCCCCGAGAAAACCCAGTGTTGGCGTGCCGAGCAGCAGGGTTAGCGCCATAATTTGCCACCCGTACATATCCATGCCAAGCAGCAACGCCACCAACGGCGAGAGGATCAGCAGCGGCAGGCCAGTCACTACCCAATGCGCCATCACCTTCGCCAGCACCACAGCCGGTAACGGTAACGGCAACAGCATCAGCTGCTCAAGGCTACCGTCCTGCAGGTCATCACGGAATAAGCGTTCCAGCGCCAGCAACGACGCCAGTAATGCCGCCACCCAGATAA
Source organism: Citrobacter sp. wls613 (assembly GCF_005281195.1). Lineage (NCBI taxonomy): Bacteria > Pseudomonadati > Pseudomonadota > Gammaproteobacteria > Enterobacterales > Enterobacteriaceae > Citrobacter > Citrobacter sp. wls613. The sequence continues at coordinate 379,537 of NZ_SZXN01000056.1, read as the reverse complement.
TCCCCGGCGCAATGCGCGCCAGCAGCTGTGGCTCTGGGCCAATGCTCAGCGGGAATAACGTAATCACAATCAGGAAGAACCATAACGGATTGACGATCTCCGCACTATGACGAAACGCAACCCGCAGTTCTAAACGGAAAATTCGCCACATCATTGTGCTGTCCTCTCGCGGGTCAGCGCGATGCGCCGCACTTTATTGGTTTCTACATTGAGAGGTTGGTGAGTCGTCAGAATAACAACTCCGCCCTGCTCCGTATGCTGAGCCATACGTTGGGTGAGACGCTCAACGCCATTAACATCAATCGCGGTGAACGGTTCATCGAGGATCCACAGTCGGGCGCGGGTTAGCCACAGGCGAGCCAGCGCAACACGACGCTGCTGCCCGGCGGAGAGCTGATTGACCGGAATATCTTCATATCCGGCAAGACCTGCCTGTGCCAGCGCCTCCAGACACTGGGCGATATCGCCATCATGATGGAAAAACCGCAGATTCTCCAACGCCGAAAGCCGGGTTTTTATCCCCGGCTGATGTCCGATCCACAGCAGTTCCTGATGGAAATTGTCCCGCACCTGATGCAGCGGTTGACCTTGCCAGAGAACGTCTCCGGCATCAGGACGAGCCAGCCCGGTAAGCAACCGCAACAGGGTCGTTTTCCCCGCACCGTTACTTCCGGTAATTTGCACCCATTCCCCTGCGTTAACGCGAAATGACAGCTCGCTAAACAGTATTCTGTCATCTCGCTCACAGAGCAGTTCTCTGGCTTCAAGCATCCTGATTATTTACATCCTGTTAAAAGCCCGGTTTGACTTCGCGCATATCAGGCAGCTTGTGTGCAATCCCTTTATGACAGTCAATACACGTTTGCCCTTCTTTTACGGCCTGGTCATGCATTTTAGCCGCCACGCCTTTCTGGGCAGTTAAATCCATAAACTCGAAGTTGTGGCAGTTACGACACTCTTGCGAATTATTGTCTTTCATACGCCGCCATTCATTTTGCGCCATCGTCAGACGATGGTCTTCAAATTTTTGCGGTGTATCTATCAACCCCAGTGCTTTCGCGTACAGTTCTTTGCTGGCCTTGATTTTACGGATCATTTTCGGGCCCCACTCGTGCGGGACGTGGCAATCAGGACACGTAGCTCGTACACCACTGCGGTTGTTGTAGTGTACGGTTTCCATGTATTCCTGGTATACCGTGTTGCGCATTTCGTGACAGCTAATGCAGAACTCTTCCGTATTGGCCTTTTCCATACCGGTATTAAAGCCGCCCCAGAAAATAATGCCGCCCACAAAGCCGATTAACAACAGCGTGCCGAGCGCCAGACGGCTGGGGCGACGCCACCATTGCCAGACGCGCTTAATCCAGCCTGGTTTACGGTTAGAATTTTCCATAATGACCTCTTATTTCCCGTAACCTTTCGAGGGGGTGAAGGTATTTTCGACAATCGGTGCAGCATCCGCCTGCGGGACATGGCACTGCAGACAGAAATAGCGACGCGGCGCGACTTCCGCCAGTACTTTGCCATCGCTATCCATAAAGTGCGTCGGGCTAATGCGCGGCGCGCCGGTGGTGCGATAGCTTTCGACGCCGTGGCATTGCAGGCAGCGGTTGGTGTTGGTCGTTACCTGGTAACCGTCAACGCTGTGCGGGACCATCGGCGGCTGGTTAACATAGTTCAGCGGCATACGCTCCTGCTCTTTCGGCATGCGAATCGCCCCTTCCTGGGTCCCCGAGACTTCCGGTGACTGGCTCAGATCCACTCCGTTTGCAGCCCAAACGGCCCCACTCACTACCAGGGCCAACGCGGCCGCCATTTGACTCAGCGCTTTAATCAGGTCATGGCTTTTCATGATTTCGCTCCCGAACTCCATCGTGTTGTTATTGTAAAAACATCCTCAGAACAGACATCCACACAGCGACCGCAACCCATGCAATCGCGACTGGTTACCTGCACCGGACTTTGCTCATCCAGCACCGGGGCACGTAGCACATGCGGTTCCGGGCAAACATGAAAACAATCCATACAGCGGTTACATCTCTCGCGTTCTTTTGCTGACACGGTTAACACCCCTTTGCTTCCCAGCACGCTATACAGCGCGCCTAATGGGCAAAGGTGCCCGCACCAGCCATGCTCAACAACCAGTAAATCAAATAAAAACAGTGCAATAATCAGCAGGATACCGCTACCGAATCCCATTACCAGGCTACGTCCCAGCAAAGAGACCGGGTTTATCCACTCCCACAGCAGCGTACCGGTCAGCGCGGATCCCACCAGGATAACGACCAGCAGGACGTACCGTATATGGCGCGGAATAGTCGCAGACTGATTCAGGTCAAACCTTCTGCGTAACACACTTGCCAAATCAGTGACCGGGTTCATTGGGCAGACCCAGCTGCAAAACAACCGCTTACCGGCCAGGGCATACAGCCCCGTAATAAGTGCAGCACCGATTAACGCTACGGTCGCAGGCAGATGTCCACTGGCGAGGCTTTGCAGCGTAATCAGCGGATCGGTGAATGGGATGGTATCCAGCAACAGGCTGCTGCTGTAATTGCCATGCAGGATCCACACCCCTAACCACGGGCCGCTGAGAAACATTGCCAGCACCAAAAACTGCGTCAGACGACGCAGCACCAGCCAACGGTGGCTACGCCACCAGCCTTTTTTCTCCCGCGCTTCACGCCCGGCATCACGTTTACGATTTGCCATTGTTCCCCTCCAGCCAACCGAAGCGGTAATGGTGTCCCAACTCCCCTTTCGCCAGCGACAGCGGCAGCACTTTTATTGCCGGCTGTTCCAGCACGCAGACCTTTTCACATTTACCGCATCCGGTGCAGGCATCGCTGTGTACGGTCGGAATAAACCGCGCGTGCTTACCGGTGCGCATATTGCGATCCAGTTCCAGGGTGATGGCCTCGTCTATCTTTGGACATTCGCGATAACAGACATCGCAGCGCAGCCCTTGATAGTTGAGGCAGTTCTCGTGATCCAGCAGTACCGCCAGTCCCATGCGTGAATCGTCAATGGATTCGATCTCCTTGTCCAACGCGCCGCTTGGGCAGACTTTGGCGCACGGGATGTCTTCACACATTTCGCAGGGAATGTCGCGCGCGACAAAATACGGCGTCCCCGCTGCCAGCCCGGAGGCCAGCGTCGCCAGTTTCAGCGTGTCGTACGGGCAAGCCTGAACGCACTGTCCACAGCGCACGCAGGCGCTGGCAAAGGCGTCTTCAGCCAATGCCCCTGGCGGGCGCAACCGCACGCCGGTTGCACGTGCAGTTTGCTGTTGCAACCCCAGCACCACGCCAACGGCAGCCAGCCCGCCCGCTGCGCGAATCATATCGCGCAGAAAGCGGCGGCGGCCATTTTGGGGTTTTGCTGACCGGGACATAACGCGTTACACCTTCGCCAGCTTCACGGCGCACTTCTTGAAATCCGTCTCTTTAGAGAGCGGATCCGTCGCATCCAGCGTCAGGTTGTTCACCAGCTGTGCGGCGTCGAAGAACGGCATGTACACCAGCCCCTGCGGTGGACGGTTACGACCGCGGGTTTCAACAATCGAAATCACTTCGCCACGACGGGAAACCACTTTCACCTTGTCGCCACGACGCAGATCGCGGGCTTTCGCATCCAGCGGATGAATAAACAGGACGGCTTCCGGGAAGGCGCGGTGCAGTTCAGGTACGCGGCGCGTCATGCTACCGGTGTGCCAGTGCTCCAGCACGCGACCGGTGGAGAGCCACAGGTCATACTCTTTATCCGGTGCTTCTGCGGCGGGTTCAAACGGCAGCGCGAAGATGACCGCTTTGCCATCCGGCTTGCCGTAGAACTTGTAGCTTTCGCCCACCTTCACGTAAGGGTCGTTACCTTCGCTGTAGCGCCACTGGGTCTCTTTACCGTCGACCACCGGCCAGCGTAAACCGCGCGCTTTGTGGTAATCGTCAAATGGCGCCAGATCGTGACCATGACCGCGACCAAACCAGGCGTACTCTTCGAACAGCCCTTTTTGCAGATAGAAGCCCAGTTCGCGGGATTCATCGTTCAGCTGATCGTCAGCCAGTTCCGTCAGCGGGAATTTCGTCACCGCAGGCGTGGCGAACAGGACGTCGTACAGCGTTTTACCGCGCAGCTCCGGTTTCTGTGCCAGCAGTTCCTCCGGCCAGACCTCTTCGGTTTTGAAACGACGGGCAAACTGCACCATTTGCCACAGGTCAGACTTCGCTTCACCCGGCGCTTTAATTTGCTGACGCCAGAACTGAGTACGACGCTCGGCGTTACCGTAGGCCCCTTCTTTTTCTACCCACATTGCGGTCGGCAGGATCAAGTCGGCAGCCAGAGCGCTGACAGTCGGATACGGATCGGACACGATGATAAAGTTGCGCGGATCGCGCCAACCCGGCATACGCTCTTCGTTGATGTTCGGCCCGGCCTGCATGTTGTTGTTACACATCACCCAGTAGACATTCAGCTTGCCGTCTTTCAGCGCACGGTCCTGCGCCACGGCGTGCAGACCGACTTTCGCCGGGATGGTGCCGGTCGGAAGATTCCAGTGTTTTTCACAGATATCGCGGTGCTTCTCGTTAGTCACCACCATGTCCGCAGGCAGACGGTGAGAGAACGTCCCAACTTCACGGGCGGTACCACAGGCGGAAGGCTGGCCGGTCAGCGAGAACGGTCCGCAGCCAGGCTGAGAGATTTTGCCGGTTAGCAGGTGCAGGTTATAGACCAGGTTATTGGCCCATACGCCGCGAGTATGCTGGTTAAAGCCCATCGTCCAGTAGGAGATAACTTTCTTCTTCGGATCGGCATACAGTTGCGCCAGCTGTTCCAGCTGATCTTTCGGCACGCCGGTCATTTCTGCGGTTTTATCCAGCGTATAGTCCGCAACAAACGCCTTGTACTCTTCGAAGCTGATCGGCTCAGACGCATCGGAACCTGGGTTTTTCGCGGCTTTTTCCAGCGGATGCGTTGGGCGTAAGCCGTAGCCAATATCCGTCGCGCCTTTGCGCAGGTTAACGTGTTTGCTGAAGAAATCCTGGTTTATCGCATTGTTTTGAATGATATAGTTGGCGATGTAGTTGAGGATCACCAGGTCGCTTTGCGGCGTGAAGACCATGCCGTTATCTGCCAGCTCAAAGCTACGATGCTGATAGGTAGAGAGAACCGCAACGTTGACGTTGGGATCGGACAGACGACGGTTAGTGATGCGCGACCACAGAATTGGGTGCATCTCCGCCATATTCGCGCCCCACAGCACGAACGCATCCGCATGTTCGATATCGTCATAGCAGCCCATCGGCTCATCCATACCAAAGGTACGCATAAAGCCCACCACCGCCGACGCCATGCAGTGACGCGCGTTCGGGTCGATATTGTTGGTACGGAAACCGGCTTTGAACAGCTTCGCGGCGGCGTAGCCTTCCCAGATGGTCCACTGACCGGAACCAAACATGCCGATGGCATCAGGTCCTTTCTCTTTCAGCGACGTTTTGAATTTTTCTTCCATCACATCAAAGGCCTGATCCCAGCTAATCGGGGTGAACTCGCCTTCTTTGTGATATTTGCCGTCCTTCATGCGCAGCATCGGCTGCGTTAAACGGTCTTTTCCGTACATGATTTTGGGTAGGAAATACCCTTTAATACAGTTAAGTCCACGGTTAACCGGCGCTTCCGGGTCACCCTGGCATGCCACAACACGGCCTTGCTGGGTGCCAACCAATACGCCACAGCCAGTACCGCAAAAACGGCACGGGGCTTTGTCCCATTTGATCGCTTCTTGCTGACCGACTACCGCGCGGGCAACGCCCGGCACGCTTAACCCGGCAGCCGCCGCAGCGGCCGCAACGGCGTTAGCTTTCATAAAGCTACGACGACTGAGTTTCATGGTGTTTCCTCACCTTGCTCATCCTGCTGGTGATAAACCAGCGACACCGCCAGTACGCCCGCAACGTTGCGCACTGACTCAATTGTTTTCATTAGTGTTTCACTGTGTTCTGCTTCTACCACCACAATCAGTTGGCCGCTTTCCACATCGCTGAGTGCAACTTCACAACCTGGAAATGTACGTAACTGCGTAGCGATATCGTTGATGTGCTGACTTTTGGCCTGAACGACCAGGCTGCAAACCTGCCAGTTAGTGTCCATGGTGATACTCCGCATTAATGGCTGATACCGGACAGGTCGCGACACACGCACCACATCCGCTACAGGCTTGATTGTCGAGCTGTGGCTGATATATACCGGACAGCGTGGGGCGAAAGGTAATGGCCATGGGTTCACAGCTATCCTGACAGCGATGGCACTCTACAGATTGATTGGCGAGACAGTTTTCACCGATCGTAACATTCAGATCCCAGGCCCTGGTGTGGCGCGGAAGAAAGAGTGATTCGGGACAGGCCTCTGCGCAGGCGTAACAAAAGCTGCACTCGCCGTGTTTGAAATTTACGCTCGGAAAACCGCCCTGGCCTCGCTGCAGGATGCCGGTTTCACACGCCTGGACGCAGGCGTCACAACGCAGGCAATGCGCCAGAAAGTGAGATTCTTCCATGCTCCACGGCGGACGGATCCCCGTACTGGCGTTACGCCAGCTACCTGTCAACATGCCTCGACGGGATAAATCAACCATGACATTGTCCTTCCATAAATGACGCTCTCCCTGAGCGGGTTGAACGACAATAAGTAACCGCACTATTTATGAGTAGTTATTTTTAACAGTAAGATATTTCAGGATGTGTTAGAGGTGCATACCCCAATCGGGGTAAATGCTGTTGCCGGATCAAAAGAGTGTAGGGTTGGTATAAAAAAACGCGCTTTTACTCACATTTCAATGAGTTATATAAACAATTATATAGCGAATGCATATACAAGAGAATAATCTTAAAAATAGGATAATTCTTAGCACATATCTCTAGTTAATAATTAAATATTCAATTAATACACCTTAAATATAAGTAAATTTAGATTAATAGCGTATGTGAATATGCTAATCTGCGAAAAACACGTTCAGAAGACAGAAGAAAGGAAACACTGTGAACAATAAGATGAAGACCATCGTCCCTGCCATCCTGTTAGCCACGTTTGCCAGCACCTCTGCATGGGCAGCAACCAGTGATACTCCCGCGCAGCCGCTGGAAAAAGTCGCCCCGTATCCGAAAGCAGACAAAGGGATGAAACGCCAGGTTATCCAGCTTACTCCTGAGAAAGATGAATCTACTCTAAAGGTAGAACTGCTGATCGGCCAAACGCTGGACGTTGACTGCAACCAGCATCGCCTGGGTGGAGAACTGGACAGCAAAACGCTGGAAGGTTGGTGTTATGACTACTACGTATTCGACAAAGTTACCTCTCCGGTGTCAACCATGATGGCCTGCCCGGACGGCAAGAAAGAGAAGAAGTTTATTACCGCTCATTTAGGTGACGACGGTATGCTGCGTTACAACAGCAAATTACCGATTGTGGTCTACACCCCGGAAAACGTAGAAGTAAAATACCGTATCTGGAAAGCAGAAGAGAAGATTCAGGACGCAGTCGCGCGATAAATGAGAATGTGCCGGATGGCGGCGTACCGCCTTATCCGGCCTACGTATAGCGTGTTGTAGGCCGGATAAGCGCAGCGCCATCCGGCATGCAACCATGCGATTACAGTGCGATATCCGCAACCGCTTTCTGCTCTGGCTGCGGTTGAGCCTGAGGTTTTAACTGCCGTTGAGGCGTTTCATCAGCCACCTGCGGTTTATCGTATTTCAGACCCAGAACGCCACTGGTGTACTGCAGCTCTTGTTCCGTGGCCTCGACGTTACCGTTCAGCTTGGTGCCGTAAGACGGAATAATCGTTTTCAGCTTCGCCTGCCATTGCGGGCTGGCGACTTTATCTTTAAACACTTTTTCCATCAGATGCAGCATGATCGGTGCCGCCGTTGACGCGCCCGGTGATGCACCCAACAGTGCGGCAATCGTGCCGTCTTTGTCGCTCACCACTTCGGTCCCCAGACGCAGAACGCCGCCCTTGTCTTCATCACTTTTGATGATCTGCACGCGCTGGCCCGCCTGCCACAAACGCCAGTCTTCTTTCTTCGCCTGCGGGTAGTATTCCTGCAGCGCAGCAAAACGGTCGTCGTCGCTGAGCATGACCTGGCTGACCAGATATTTCACCAGATCGAAATTATCCAGACCCACATTCATCATCGGCATAACGTTTGAAGTGGTGGTAGAACTCAGCAGATCCCACAATGAACCGTTTTTCAGGAACTTGGTGGAGAAGGTCGCAAACGGTCCAAACAGCACCACGCGTTTGCCATCCAGAATACGGGTGTCAATGTGCGGTACGGACATCGGCGGTGCACCGACAGAAGCCTGACCATATACTTTCGCCAGGTGGCGATTCACCACATCCGGGTTTTCCGCCACCAGGAACTGTCCGCCAACCGGGAATCCGCCGTAGCCTTTCGCTTCCGGGATGTCGGTTTCCTGCAACAGTTTCAGCGCAGCGCCACCGGCGCCAATAAAGACAAACTTCGCCTTGATGTCGCGTTCCGCTGCGTTGTTTTTCAGATCGGCAACCGTGACGGTCCAGCTGTTATCAGCGTTACGCTTAAAACCCCGTACTTCAGTACTGAGTTGCAGCGCAAAGTTAGGCTTTTTCTGTAACGAAGCGATCAGCTGGCGCGTAATTTCGCCGTAGTTGACGTCAGTCCCAATCTCGGTACGCGTTGCTGCCACTTTCTGGTTTGGATCGCGTCCTTCCATCACCAGCGGTGCCCACTCTTTGATCTGGGCGTGATCTTCGGAGTAGCGCATGCCACGGAACAGCGAACTTTGCTGCAGGGCTTTATAACGCGCGCGCAGGAAGTTAACGTTCTCATCCCCCCAGACAAAGCTCATGTGGGGAACGGTAGTGATAAATGAGCGTGGGTCATGCATCACGTCGTTGTTGACCTGATAGGCCCAAAACTGGCGGGAAATCTGGAAGGCTTCGTTAATTTCAACGGCCTTTTCAATGCTGACAGTACCGTCGGCTTTTTTCGGCGTGTAGTTCAGTTCCATCAGCGCGGAGTGGCCCGTGCCGGCATTGTTCCAGCCGTTTGAACTCTCCTCGGCCACACCATCCAGTCGCTCGACCATGGTCATAGACCATTGTGGTTCCAGTTCCTGTAAATAGGTTCCCAATGTGGCGCTCATGATGCCGCCGCCAATCAACAGTACATCCGTTTCCTGCTCTTCCACTGCTTTCGCTTTTGCCGCCATAGAGACAACATTCAGCCCCAGGGCCATGGTGAAGAGCATGGCTGTCACTTTTTTCATAATGTTAATGCCTTACTTTTAGTATCGCTTTTTGCTTTTCATGCAGGTGAAAATCGAACGGCCCAACGGTAACACTTAAGTAAAAAATAATAAAATATTGTTTATAATTTATGTTTAAATTTTAAAAATGTTATTAATAGGTTGATTCTTTATACGGTTATTGACAATCATTTCTGGAAACCTACCCGTCAGGCGGGTACTATGCAGCGCTTTGCTATTCACCGCACGGATGCCTGCCGGTCTGCTGTTATCAGGCCATTTCTGACCTGAGAGTAACTATGTCTGCGACTGATTCATCCCCTGCCGCCGTGGCGGAACATTCCGTCGGCGTTGTGCTGCGTCAACCCCGCCTGCTGATGCGCGAAACGCTGGCCGGCGTGGTCACTGCGCTGGCGCTGATCCCGGAAGTGATCTCTTTTTCTGTTATCGCCGGCGTAGACCCCAAAGTCAGCCTGATAGCCTCGGTTGTCCTGTGTCTGGCGATGTCCTTTTTAGGCGGACGTCCGGCCATGGTTACCGCCGCAGCTGGATCGGTGGCGCTGGTGATTGGCCCAATGGTGCATCAGCACGGCGTACAGTACATCCTGCCCGCGGTGCTGCTGGCCGGGGTTATCCAAATCCTGTTTGGTGTATTGGGGATGGCACGACTGATGCGTTTTATCCCTGGGGCCGTGATGACCGGCTTTGTTAACGCGCTAGGCATCTTGATCTTCTTTGCTCAGGTTCCGCACTTCTGGAGTAAAAGCCCGTTGATTTGGGGGCTGTTTGTTCTGACGCTGCTTATCGTGCTGTGGGTACCGCGGTTTATTAAAAGCATTCCCGCGCCGCTGATTGCCATCGTGCTGCTGACGGTCTTCACCGTGACCAGCGGGCAGTTGTTGCCTACCGTCGGTGACGAAGGCTCATTGAGCGGTGGATTACCCGGATTCACGCAGCTGTTGGTGCCTCTCAACCTGCACACGTTGGCGATTATCTGGCCCTGCGCGCTGAGTATTGCCTTTGTCGGCTTGATGGAGTCGCTGCTTACCGCCCGACTGGTTGACGATCTGACGGTCACGCCCTCGAATAAAAATCGTGAAAGTACGGGGCTGGGGATAGCCAATATTCTGGCCGGGTTATATGGCGGTATCGCCGGATGCGCGATGATTGGTCAAACGATTGTTAACGTTGAGATGGGTAAAGGACGCAGCCGCGTCTCCACGTTCGCCGCTGGGCTGGTCTTGCTGCTGTTGGTCACTGCGTTAAGCGACATGATGGCAAAAATCCCCATGTCAGTGCTGGCAGGTATTATGGTCATTGTGGCGGTGAAAACGTTCAGTTGGCACAGCATTCAGCCAGCGACACTGGCGAAAATGCCGATCAGCGAAACGCTGGTGATGCTGATTACCGTTGCCGCAACGGTGTCGACAGGCAACCTGGCTATTGGCGTGGTTGCCGGGGTATTGACGATGCTGGTCCTACCGCGCATCGTCAGAGGCAAACGCCCGACTACACCAAAAACAGCGTCGCAAGACCGAGAAAAATAAAGAACCCGCCGGTGTCGGTAATAGCGGTGATCATCACGCTTGAGCCGATCGCCGGGTCACGCCCCAGCTTGACCATGGTCATTGGAATAATCACCCCCATCAGCGCTGCCATTAACAGATTAAGCATCATTGCCAAGGTCATCACGCCGCCGAGCGCCATGTCATCGTACAACCACCAGGTGATGCCGCCCATAATCCCGCCCCAGACCAGCCCGTTAATCACCGCCACGCCCATTTCGCGCAGGATCAGGAACGTAAGGTTTCCTGGCTGAATGTTTTGCAGCGCCAGCGCGCGGACAATCATGGTGATGGTCTGATTACCGGTATTGCCACCGATCCCCGCCACGATGGGCATGAGCGAGGCCAGCGCCACCAGCTGTGAAATCGTGTGTTCAAAACCGTCGATGACGCGCGATGCAATAAATGCGGTACAGAGATTAACGGCCAGCCAGGCCCAACGGGTTTTTACCGCTTTGGTAACCGGGGCAAAGACATCTTCTCCGGCGCTTAAGCCCCCCATCCGGCGCAGATCGGTGTCCGTTTCTTCATACACCACATCAACGATCTCATCGATGGTTAAACGCCCCATCAGCTTGCCGGTTGGGTCCACCACCGCCGCACTGACCAGGTTATCACGTTCAAAGGTACGCGCGGCGTGCTCGGCGATATCTTCCGGAGCAAAGGTGAGCGGATCGTCTTCCATCACCTCACTGACTTTGCGTTGCACGTCATTGAGCAGAATACGGGTTAACGTCAGCTCGCCCACCAGCACTTTATTGCGGTCGGTGACGAAGAGTTTATCGGTGTTCTCCGGCATTTTACCCAGCCGTCGCAGGTAGCGTTGTACCACCTTCAGCGTCACGTCCGGGCGCACGGTAATGACCTCGAACTCCATGATCGCACCGACGCGATTCTTCTCGTAGTGCATCACCTGGCGCACGCGCGCCCGCTCTTCCGCCGGTAACGTTGCCAGCAGTCGACCGGTCAGGTTACGCGGTAAATGCTGCACCACGTAAATCTGCTCGTCGATGTCGAGGTATTGCAGCGCGTCGAGCAATTCCCGGTCCGACATTTCATCGATCAGATCGTCCCAGACGTTTTCAGACGCCTCCAGCAACACATAACCACGCTTGTCGCTTTGGATCAGCCGCCACAGCGCGTGACGCTCTTCGGAGGGTAATGCTTCGAGGGTATCTGCCAGATCGGGTGGCGGCAAATGCTCCACCAGCGCCCCTACCTCAGCAATATCGTCGGCAAGCGTACCGACGTCATATTGCTCAGCCAGGGTAAGCTTGCCCAACAGCGTTGAAATAATGGCTTTATCAGTGGTCAGCAGCCAGATCAGGCGGGCACGTTCTTCATCACGTAGCCTGGCGCTATTTTTGTTTATTACGGACATCAATCATAAATCCATGATATGAAATATCATTAATCATGATGCCGAATTATGTAAATAACAATAAACGAAGCCGCCGGATGGATAAAAAACCGGCGGCACGCGGAGTTATAGGCCCGATAAGCGTAGTGCCATCGGGTAACAACTCACCGATTCAGGCAGTACGTGCGACGGCATCACGCGAGGCAGCGTCGCGATCGTCGCCCAACAGCTCAGTCAGCTGGCCATTGCGCATCTCAAGCAAGCGATCGGCATGAATAAAGTAGTGATCATCATGACTAATGGCAAAAATGGTTTTGCCCATCTCTTGCATCAACGGCAACAGCACCTGGTAGAATTCGCGCCGGAAGTGCGGGTCCTGATCGGCAGCCCATTCATCCAGCAGAATAATGTCGCGTTCCTCGGCTAACGCCAGCAGCAGTGCCACGCGTTTTTTCTGCCCTTTCGACAGCTTAAGATTCAGAATGCGCCCGTCGTTCAGCTCCAGCTTGTGCGCCATCTGCAGATGTTCCAGCCACTTATCGACCAGCGCCGGGTTGGCCGATTGACCTTCCGGCCCCAGCAGTTTGTCAAACAGCCAGACGTCGGTAAACACGGCGGAGAACAGCTTGCGGTAGTCTTCAGGTTTGTCGACCGCCACCGCCTTACCGTCGAGCAGGATCTCGCCAGACTGCGGCTGGTATAACCCAGTCAGTAACATGGCCAGCGTAGATTTCCCGCTGCCATTGCCGCCAATCAGGAAGATCAGCTCGCCACGGTGAATGGTCAGATTGACCGGCCCAACGGAGAAAGCATTGTCCTGATAGTGGAAAACTACGTTACGTAGCTCGAGCGTTTTCCAGTTTGGGAATGCAGTAGGACGAGGGAATTCAGCCTTGAACGGTGCCAGTGCAAATTTATTCAGTTTATTAAACGCCACCTGGGCGGTGAGCAGCGTGGGCAGCGCGCCAACGGCAGACAGCAGCGGCGTACGCAGGAACAGCAGCGTCAGCGAATAGGTTGCCGCGACGTTGGTATCCGCCCAGCCGAGGCTGTTAGCCATCCAGAACACCAGGCCAATGGCACCCAACATCATAATATTCGACCAGTTGACCGCGCTCAGGTGGAAGGTATCGGCACGAATAATATGGTGGCGGTACTCTTTGGCATCCGGGACGTACAGTTGATTAAAAATATGCTCGGCGCGTTCACGGTTAAGGGTCAGCTCTTTGCGCCCTTCCAGCACCGTCTGGTAATCGTTGTACAGCTTGTCTTCGGTTTCACGCAACGTGGCCATGTGTTTGTACACCCGCGCCACCAGTACGAATCCACCCCAGATGGTGATCGCCATCCAGATTGCCGTCACCAGCAACATTTTGGTCGACAGCATCGCCAGGTATGCCGCTGACCCGACGGTCAATATAATCCCCTGCACCAGCTCCGGCAGGCGGACAAAGGCGATGGTGATATTGCGGATATCGCTGGTTAAGCCAGCCAGCAACGCGGCGCTACCGAGCTGTTCGATGCGCTCGACGTGAGTATCCAGAATACGTTTGATAAATTCGCTACGCAGACGGTAGACAAAGTGGTGTCCCAGCGTGGTCAACGCCAGCTGTGAACCAAGGGTCACGATCATCAGCAACAGCAGCAGGCCGAGAAACTCCGGCAGCACCATAAGCGTGGTGTCGACCGTTTCAATCAGGCGCTGGTTGATAAACGCAATCAGCCCAATCCCCAACGCAGCACTGGCAAGGCTGAGCGCCATGACGCTGATAAATGGCCAGCGATACTGCCGCCAGACAAGAAGTAAAAGTTCCATGTGTTCAACCCGGACAAGTAATAACAGCCCGCAGTTTAAACATCTCTTCGCCGACAGCAATAATAATTCTTATTTTTATTCTTCTTTACTCGCCCGGCGAAAAGTCAGATTGTAACGGCAGTCCGTTGTCAACGGATGGTAGCCAGTCTTAAGCGGCTGTATACCATGATAAAACAAGCGTGATTTCCCGCCCCACACCACCACATCACCGTGTTCCAGCAGCAGCCGCTTTAACGGATCGTTGCGCTTCAGACCACCGAACTGAAAGATTGCCGGCAGGCCCAGCGAGACAGAAACAATGGGCGCTTGCAGGTCGGGTTCGTCTTTATCCTGATGCAACGACAGTTTTGCCCCTGGCGTATAGCGGTTGATCAAACAGGCATCTGGTCGGAAATCGGGATAGCCCGCAGCGGTCGCCGCTTGTTGACACAGTTCGGCAAAAACGTCAGGTAAACGCGGCCAGGCGCTACCGGTCAACGGATCGACCGGAGAATAGAGGTAGCCATGCTGATCGGTCGTCCACCCCAATTGACCACAGTTGGTCATCGCCACCGACATCGTATATCCGCCGGGGGTCACC
>NZ_SZXN01000056.1:339273-364901 GCF_005281195.1 Citrobacter sp. wls613 | reverse complement strand
CTGGCGAAACGGCGATTGTCTGACGACAACCGCCATTTCCTGTAATAAAGAAGGCGCGGCATCAAACGCAAAACGGCGCAAAATGACCGCACCGGACGCCAGCGGCTCCTGCCAGGGTTTTGCCTGCGCAAAGAGATCGAGCATTATCTGTCCTCACCTGTGGTTTCACGGTGCAGCAGTTGCGCCTTGCGGGCGACGCCCCAGCGATAACCCGAAAGCGCGCCATCGCCGCGGATCACCCGATGACACGGGATCACAATCGCCAGCTTATTTGCTCCGCAGGCACTCGCCACAGCGCGCACCGCTTTCGGTTTCCCCACGGCATTCGCCAACTGCTGGTAGCTCACCGTTTCGCCACAGGGAATGTCACGCAGCGCCTGCCACACCTGCTGCTGAAACGCGGTTCCCCTAATATCCAGCGGCAGCGACAATGGGGTATTGCGTGAGTTAATGACCGCGATCACTTCGCGCACACGCTGTTGAAAATCGAGATCCGCAGGCACACCACGTGCTGCAGGAAACAGTTCATGCAGCTCAGATACCAGCGTAGCATCGTCGTCACCGAGTAAAATTGCGCAGATACCGCGTTCACTTTCCGCTACCAGGCAGCGGCCCAGTGCGCAGTCCGCCACGGTATAGCGAATCGCCAGCTTATCGCCGCCTTGACGAAACTGCTTTGCCGTCATGCCCAGCGCTCCATCCGCTTTACGGTAATAGCTGCTGCTGTCGGGGAAGCCGGCATTCAAAATCGCCTGGGTCACCGGTGCGCCTTTCGCCAGCGCGTCACGCAAACGCCTGACGCGCCAGGACTGCTGCCACGCTTTCGGCGTCATGCCCGTCGTAGCTTTAAACAGACGATGTAGATGAAACGGGCTCATCGCCACTTGCTGGGCTAAAGCCTCCAGCGTGAGCGGCGACTCCTGCTCTAACAGCTGGCACGCCAGGCTAATCTTCTCCAGCCGCTGCTGCTGCGCGTTGGCTTTATCCGGCTGACAGCGTTTGCAGGGACGAAATCCTGCCGCTAACGCCTGCCCGGCATCGGCAAAGAAACGGACATTTTTACGCAGCGCATGTTTAGCCCGACATGACGGTCGACAAAAGATACCCGTGGTCTGTACGGCAAAAACAAACTGACCGTCAGCGTCCGCGTCACGCTGTAACACAGACTGCCAACGGTCCTCATCGGTTACGCGTTGAAGATTATTCATAATGGACTCCTTTGTTAAGCATAGTGCTTAGCCTCAGTGTGTCCGCATTGCAGGGCATAAAAACCTGCAATCTTGCTTTTTAATTTTTATCGCTGACCAGAAAGCTTTCGAACTGCGGCGACATCCAGGTTTTAAACCCCTCGCCTTCTTTGAAGATCATATAAACCGCCAGCCCTTCACGACGCACCACCTCTTTGGCTTTATCCGTGCCGAGCACCATCAGGCCGGTATCCCAGCCGTCGGCTTCCAGTGCCGTAGGCGCAATCACCGTCACCGAGACCAGATTATGCTCAATTGGCCGACCGGTTTGCGGATCGATAACATGCGACAGACGCTTTCCGTCCAGTTCGTAATAATTGCGATAACTGCCGGACGTGCTGATGCCATGACCGTTAATATCTACAACCGCCTGCACCGCGTTTTCCCGATCGGTGGGTTTCTGGATCGCTACTCGCCACGGACGTCCCTCGGCGTTCATTCCCCGGCTGTTCAGCGCCCCACCAACGGACACCAGATAACGGGCGATCCCCTCCTGCTCCATCAGTCGGGCCAGATGATCGGCAGCATAACCTTCACCAACGGTAGAGAGATCGACATACAGATCCGGTAGATCTTTCTGCAGATAGTTCTGCCGCGTGTCATTGATTACGCTCAGGTGCTGCAGCCCGGTTTGTGCTTTTGCTGCATCAATTTGTGCCTGCGTGGGGATATGCAGCGGCTGCTTGTCCGGACCAAATCCCCACAGGTTAACCAACGGGCCGACGGTGATGTCCATCGCGCCATCGGTTTTCGCGCCAATACGTAGCGCCGAGGTGATGATATCCGCCATGGCATCGTTGACCGGCCAGGGCGACAGGCTTTTCGACAAGTTAAAACGCATCAGCGCAGAATCGTTTTTATAGGTAGAGAGCAGCTGATCGTCAGCATCAAGCTGCGTCTGGATCTTGACCCGCAGTTCTTCGGCGCGTTTAGCATCAACGTTCACCACGCTAACCCGCCAGAAGGTGCCCATCGTTTTGCCTTCCAGTACGGTGGCCGCAGGCGGTGTGGTCTGAACCGGCTTTGGTGCGTTATCGCAGCCGACAAAAAAGATCGTCACAGCCAACAGGGCTGCGCGGCAAAAATTCATATCCATACGTGATTATCCTCATGCGAACGGACGCAAGAGTACACCAAAAAGGGTTGCCTGTACGCCGGAATAACGGCATTAAAAAAGGCCCCGCAGGGCCTTTTAATAACAATGAACGCAGATTAGAACTGGTAAACCAGACCCAGCGCTACGATATCATCGGTAGAGATACCCGCATCACGGGTGAAGTTGTTGTCATCCAGCAGGTTGATTTTGTAATCAACATAGGTAGACATGTTTTTGTTGAAGTAGTAAGTCGCGCCAACATCAACATATTTCAGGATGTCTTCGTCGCCATAACCACGACCCAGGTCTTTACCTTTGGACTGCAGGTAAGCCACGGACGGACGCAGACCGAAGTCGAACTGGTACTGTGCAACGGCTTCGAAGTTCTGCGCTTTGTTAGCCCAGCCTAAATCACCTGCACGCGTTGCGTTGTAGGTCTGGGTGTACTGTGCTGCCAGGTACACGTTGTTCGCGTCGTATTTCAGACCACCGGTGTAGGTTTCAGCACGATCGCCAGTACCGAAGTTTAAACGGTTCTGCTCGTCAGTACGTTTGGAGCTGGTGACTGCGGTACCCAGCGCGAAGCCTTCACCGATATCATACGTGATCGATCCGCCAACACCGTCGCCATTCTGACGCAGTGCATCACGACCGTTGTTGGTCACGCCAGTGAACGCTCTGCCGTTCTCGTCTTCGCCGCTCACGCTACCGTTTTTGCCCTGGTACTGAATGGCAAAGTTCAGACCATCAACCAGACCGAAGAAATCGGTGTTACGGTAGGTCGCGAAGCCGTTACCACGCTGCTGCATGAAGTTATCAGAACCGTAAGTGTCACCGCCGAATTCCGGCAGAACGTCGGTCCAGGACGTTACGTCGTAAACCACGCCGTAGTTACGACCGTAGTCGAAAGAACCGGCATCAGCGAATTTCAGACCCGCAAACGCCACACGGGTCCAGGAGTTGTTTTCACTTTCAGCCGCGTTACCCTGAATCTGGTATTCCCACTGGCCGTAACCGGTCAGTTGGTCGTTAACCTGAGTTTCGCCTTTGAAGCCGATACGCATATAAGTCTTGTCACCATCATCACCTTTGTTATCGGAGAAATAGTGCAGACCGTCGACTTTACCGTACAGGTCTAATTTGTTGCCGTCTTTGTTGTAAATTTCAGCCGCATTCGCGGTACCTGCTACCAGCAGAGCTGGGACCAGGAGGGACAGTACTTTGACTTTCATGTTATTAACCCTCTGTTATATGCCTTTATTGCTTTTTTTATGCCACTGCATACTGATTACGTTCATTAACCAGTCGGCAACTTCATTCTCCGCAAAAACACAGAATAATCCAACACGAATATGATACTAAAACTTTAAAGGTGTTTCATTTATCCACATAGATGTTTCAAAATGTTAATACCAGGGAACTTTTTAAAAATCAAAAAATGAGCAAAATAAGCACGAATAGTCAAGAAACATACGGATAGCGATATAAATCAATCAATTGCATTCAAAAAACTCATAGCACTGAATGACAAAACAAAATCTTCACTCGCAACTAAAATAGCACTGCTATCATCATTAACTTTATTTATTACCGTCATTCATTCTTGAATGTCTGTTTACCCCTATTTCAACCGAATGCTCTGCGTTCGGTTTTTTTTTACCCTAATTTACACAAAACTGACAGTCCTGTGCTACCAACCAAAAACTATAACAATTATTAACTATTTCTTTGTGTATTAATCACACCTAAGCTTATCTAATAATTTCTTGTTATTTAATGCTAATTTCTTAGGTTCAAAATTTCTATTTGTACCTGACACGGTGGACTGTACAGATTGACCACGCCGTGACGAAGCAAGATGTGCGGTAAACACATGCCATGCGTCCAGTGCTGCGAGAGTATGGCAATTCATCCATTACCCTTTATACTGCCCCTTCATCTTAAGCATCGTTCTAACAGGTCTTAAACACGAATGAGTCAGTCAGACACAACGGCTTCTACCCGATTTTCCCTACTTCCGGGAAGTATTACCCGTTTCTTCTTATTACTGATCGTTGTGCTGTTAGTGATGATGGGTGTGATGGTCCAGAGCGCGGTCAACACCTGGCTAAAAGATAAGAGCTATCAGATTGTCGATATCACGCATGCCATCCATAAACGAGTAGATACCTGGCGGTACGTCACGTGGCAAATTTATGACAATATTGCCGCCACCCCGCAATCCGCCACAGCGGATGGACTACAAGAAACCCGTTTGAAACAAGATATCTACTATCTTGAGAAACCACGCAGAAAAACCGAAGCGCTTATTTTTGGCTCGCATGACAGCTCAACGCTGGAGATGACCCAGCGTATCTCAACCTACCTGGATACCCTGTGGGGAGCCGAGAATGTCCCATGGTCAATGTATTATCTCAATGGCCAGGACAACAGCCTGATCCTGATTTCGACGTTGCCACTGAAAGATCTGACCTCCGGCTTTAAAGAGTCGACGATTGGTAATATCGTCGATTCGCGCCGCGCAGAAATGCTACAGCAGGCCAATGCGCTGGATGAACGTGAAAGCTTCTCCTCACTGCGCCGCCTGGTCTGGCAAAACGGCCATTACTTCACACTGCGTACCACCTTTAATCAGCCGGGACATCTGGCCACCGTGGTGGCGTTTGACCTGCCCATTAATGATCTGATCCCACCAGGAATGCCGCTGGACAGTTTTCATCTGGAACCTGATGCCACCTCAACGGTCGAGCACAGTAATGAAAAAGAGTCGCCTGACAGCGTCAGTATCAGCTTCAATAACGCCAAAATTGAGATTTCATCGGCGCTAAACTCAACGGATATGCGACTGGTCTGGCAGGTCCCGTTCGGTTCATTGCTGCTCGACACCTTGCAAAATATCCTGCTGCCGCTGTTGCTGAACATCGCATTGCTGGCACTGGCGTTGTTTGGCTATACCACCTTTCGCCACCTCCCTGCCCGCTCGACCGACGTAGCGCCAAACCTTGCCGCCAATAATGAATTACGCGTTTTGCGAGCAATCAACGAAGAGATTGTTTCACTGCTGCCGCTGGGCTTATTGGTGCACGACCAGGAGGCTAACCGTACGGTCATCAGCAATAAAATTGCCGACCACCTGCTGCCGCATTTGAATTTGCAAAACATAACTAGCATGGCTGAGCAGCATCAGGGCGTGATCCAGGCCACCATTAATAATGAACTGTATGAAATCCGACTGTTCCGCAGCCAGATATCACCGCGTACGCAGATCTTTATTATTCGCGACCAGGACAAAGAAGTGCTGGTGAATAAAAAACTGAAACAAGCCCAGCGCCTGTATGAGAAAAATCAGCAGGCCCGCGCCGCATTTATGCAGAATATCGGCAGTGCCCTGAAAGATCCGGCCAGAATACTGGCCGTTAATGCCGCCGCACTCAATACGCCTGACAGCCAAAAACTGGCAAATCAGGCCGATGTGCTGGTGCAAATGGTTGATGAAATTCAGTTGGCCAATATTCTCGAGAGCGACAGCTGGAAAAGCGAGTCCACGCTGTTCTCCGTTCAAACGTTAATTGATGAAGTGGTGCCTGACGTTCTGCCGGTCATTAAACGCAAAGGCCTGCAGCTGCTGATTAAAAATAACCTCAGCGCCAGCGATGAACGCCGCGGCGACCGTGACGCCCTGCGCCGTATTCTGCTGCTGTTGATTCAATACGCGGTAACCACCACGCAAATTGGGAAAATTACCCTCGAAGTTGACCAGGATGAATCAGAGGCAGAGCGCCTTACCTTCCGTATTCTGGATACTGGTGAAGGCGTAACGTTGAATGAAATTGATAATCTACATTTTCCGTTCATCAATGAAACGCAGGGCGATCGCTATGGCAAAGCCAACCCGCTGACGTTTTGGCTATGCGATCAGCTGGCCCGTAAACTGGGCGGGCACCTGAATATCAAAGCGCGTGAAGAACTTGGAACGCGTTATATCGTCCATGTTAAAATGCCGCTGCATGACCAACATGCTGACATTGAAGAGCGCCTGTTGGATGACGTCTGCGTAATGGTTGATGTCACCTCCAGTGAGGTACGTAGCATCGTATTACGTCAGTTAGAAAACTGGGGAGCCACCTGCATCACGCCCGATGAACGGTTGAGTAGTCAAGAATATGATCTCTTTTTAACTGATAATCCGTCTAATCTTACTGCCTCGGGCTTGCTTTTAAGCGATGATGAGTCTGGCGTACGCAAAATTGGCCCTGGTCAGCTGCGCGTCAACTTTAATATGAGCAATGCTATGCAGGAAGCTGTCCTCGAGCTAATAGAAGAGCAGCTGGCGCAGGAAGAGATCCAGGAAATCCCCCTCGGCGGAGATGAAAACGCCGAACTTCATGCCAGTGGTTACTATGCACTCTTTGTAGACACAGTACCGGATGATGTTAAGAGGTTGTATACTGAGGCGGAAACCAGCGATTTCGCTGCGTTAGCCCAAACCGCCCATCGCCTGAAAGGCGTGTTTGCCATGCTTAATCTGGTACCCGGCAAGCAGTTATGTGAAGCGCTGGAACATCTTATTCAAGAAAAAGATGCTCCAGGTATAGAAAAGTACATCAGCGACATTGACACTTACGTCAAGAGCTTGCTGTAGCAAGGTAGCCCAATACATGAACACTATGAACGTAATTATTGCCGATGACCATCCGATTGTACTGTTCGGTATTCGTAAATCACTTGAGCAAATCGAATGGGTGAACGTTGTCGGCGAATTTGAAGACTCCACTGCACTGATCAACAATTTGCCGAAATTAGACGCGCATGTGTTGATAACCGATCTCTCTATGCCGGGAGATAAATACGGTGACGGGATCACGTTAATTAAATACATCAAGCGCCATTTCCCGAGCCTGTCGATCATCGTCCTGACCATGAACAACAACCCGGCGATCCTCAGCGCGGTGCTGGATCTCGACATTGAAGGGATCGTGCTGAAACAGGGTGCGCCAACGGATCTGCCAAAAGCACTGGCGGCGCTGCAAAAAGGCAAGAAATTTACCCCAGAAAGCGTTTCTCGTTTGCTGGAGAAAATCAGTGCCAGCGGGTATGGTGACAAACGTCTTTCGCCGAAAGAGAGCGAAGTTCTGCGCCTGTTCGCGGAAGGTTTCCTGGTCACTGAAATCGCCAAAAAGCTCAACCGCAGCATTAAAACCATCAGTAGCCAGAAAAAGTCCGCGATGATGAAACTGGGCGTTGAAAACGATATCGCCCTGCTTAATTATCTCTCGTCCGTGACGCTAAGCCCGTCCGACAAAGACTGATTCCTTTTACCATCAACATGCCTGATGGCGCTATGTTTATCAGGCCTACGAACGATACCTCACTGAGGTATGTTCCGTAGGCCGGATAAGGCAAACGCCGCCATCCGGCATTTTTTATCCCCGCGTTTTTCTCACTCTTTCCGCATACACCGTCAGCGTCTGCTTCAGCACATCCAACGTCACCGGCTTGGATAAGCAACTATCCATCCCTGACTCCAGACAACGCTGCTTCTCTTCTGCCAGTGCGTTCGCCGTTACGCCAACCACCGGCAATGTGAGCCCCAGCTGACGAATGCGCTGCGTCAGGCGGTAACCGTCCATATTCGGCATGTTGACGTCGCTCAACACGATATCGATATGATTTTTGCTCAGCACATTGAGTGCGTCTACACCATCATTGGCCGTTTTACACTGATACCCCAACGATCCCAACTGATCGGCCAACAAGCGACGGTTGATCGGATGATCGTCAACCACCAGAATCATCATGTCATCGTGGGTACTGCCGATTTTATCCGGGGCAGGCAGCGCGCTGGAGAGATTTTCATCCTCCAGCTCAACGCGATATATATGCGCCAGCAGCGCAGGCAGCTCGTGCGGTGAGGCCACGCTGTGCACCCACTCACCCGGCGCTCTCTCCTGCGGAATGCCGATATGTCGGCGACAGAAAATCACCGCGGCGCGTCCCTGCCATGCCTGTTCTTGCACATCATCGGCAATCAGCACGTCATCAGCGTCGGGTTGCTGACCTTCATAGCGCAGCACCGTCATCCCGTTACGCGTCAGGCTGGCTTCGATAAAGCGATACAGTGAAGCATTACGTACCGCCAGCCAGCAGCGGGTATTGGTCAGCCCTTCCACACTTTTCTTCAGTGGATACTGCGCACCATACAGTGGAATACGCACCGTAAACTGGCTGCCCATTCCGGGTTCGGAATCGACGGCTATATCACCATCCATCATGCTGATCAGTTTTTCACAAATCGCCAGCCCCAATCCGGTCCCCTGGAAATTACGCTGAACGCCGGTGCCGACCTGAAAGAACGGATCGAACAGACGCACGACTTCTTTGGCCGGAATGCCCACGCCGGTATCACGTACGCGAATACTGAGATAATCACCATGACGCTGCACATGCAGCACAATGCAGCCGGTATCGGTGAACTTAATCGCATTGCTCAACAGATTAGAGATCACCTGCTGCAAGCGCATGGGATCGCCATTCAACGCCACCGGCACATCCGGTTCGATGAAACAGTACAATCCCAGCTGCTTACGTACCACCAGCGGCAGGTAGTTGGCCGTTATGTGGTTCATCACCTCGCGCGGTGAAAACTCACGCGGCTCAATCTTAAGCTGTTCAGATTCAATTTTTGAGAAGTCGAGAATATCGCTGATAATTTTCAGCAGCAGGCTGGAGGAGTTGTTCATCGCCGTGACCAACCGATCGACACCACTCGGCAACTCTTTGGTTTGCAGCAAATCCAGGTTGCCGATAATGCCGTACAGCGGCGTACGCAGCTCATGGCTGACCGTGGCGAGGAACATCGATTTAGACTGGCTAGCCTGCTCCGCTGCCTGCGCCATCTCCTGCAGCGACTCTTCCATTTTGACACGTGCGCTAACATCAACCAGTACGCAAATCGCCACGTTTTCATTGCGATAGCGCGAATGCACAAAGCTGATTTGCAGATTGGTATTATTGCTGGTGAGCACATCAACGAAATTAACCTGCTGACCGCAGATGATCTGTGTTAGCCGCTGCCTGTCCTCGTGGGTCAACATATTCAGATAGGTATGCGCCAACTCGTTACTCAGGATGTTAATACCGTCGATAGTGCGCAGAATACAAATACCGACTGGCGCAGAGGCAACAATTTTACGGTTAAACTGTTCATGTTCTTCCAGACGCTGGGCATCGCTTTCCGCAGGGATAAAAATACGTCGCTCATACATACGTGCCAGCATAAACAACGCCGCACCCACCAGCACATTCAACAGAATAGCGTTGAGGATCAACATGCGAATACGTTCCAGCACCAGATCGACCGGGACGGAATACACAATACTGAGCGATGATGGCGGCAGATTTTTCTTCAGCACCAGCTCGCGAAAACCCGGCGTATAACCAAACCAGGAACGCTCCTGCATCCAACGCGGTTCAGCTTTGATCGTCCCCTCAGGGCCAGCCAGCGAAATCAGCGCGTGACCATTTTCATCAAGGATAGTCACGCCCATCGGCAGATTACCCGGCGTGAAGAAGTTTTCCATACGAATCGGCTGCTCAACGCCAAGCAGCGCCTGCAGGCGATTAGCCAGATACACCGGCGTCAGCGCATAAAAATAGCCCACGCCCGGACGCGGCCCCTGGCTTATCCAGAACAGGTTATTGCCGTTTTCGTCCTGCGGCGCATTGCGGTACTTAACGATGCGTTCATGCAACGCTTTCAACGCCTCATCGCGTTCAACGGGCATATCACGCAGACCAAAGTTGGCCATACACAGGTTATCGCTGCCGATCAGAAACACGCGGTTTAAGTCATAGGCGGCGGAGAAATTGTCGCGCCAGTAGCGCATAAACCACGCCAGCGATTCCAGTGAACCACGCCAGGCGTTGCCCATCACCGCACAGTCGGAATCAGCAAACAACGGCTCAAAATTAGGCACAACGGTTTTGTCATCCCGCGCCCGCAACGACATCACGCCGTTTTCCGCCGTTAAGCGGTTCTCTGCAATATATTTCAGCTCTTTGATCACATCAGACGTGCGCTGAATGTAGCGCTGCGCCTGATCGGAGCTAAGCGTAAACTCCTGACGGATCTCCGATTCTCGCTGATGCAGCGCATTCACAATGTAGAACACACTCGCAAAAGCAATCAGAAGCCAGACCAGCAGCGCCAGCGCTCTGAACAGGTAGCGTGAGACTTTTAGGGTTGCATGAACAGAAGCAAGGTATTTCAAAGGGGCGAAGCTCCGCCTCAGGGTATGAATAAGTGTGGTTAAGGTAGCGGTAAATGCCCGGCGTCGCAATGCCCTCTCTTTACGGGAATATGATACACCGCTGAGAAAACATTATCTTAACCCCTGATAATCGTCGTTTGACTTAAATACCTTGTACGGATGTCAGAATGCCCGACCTGAAATGGCTGACGCGTCGTTTAACCCCGCGACGTTTACGCAACCAAATGATCATGATGGCCATTCTGATGGTGACAGTACCGACGATATCCATTGGTTATATCGTAGAAACCGAAGGCCGTTCAGCAGTCTTATCTGAAAAAGAGAAAAAACTGTCATCGGTGTTAGCCCTGCTAAACGATGCCTTGGGCGATCGTTTTAGCGACTATGCAAATTTGCCGCGTGACGCGCGCATTCGTGCGCTTAATCAGGCGCTGGGTCCCATCACCGAGCGCATCACACAGGCGTTTCCCGGCGTGGGCGCGGGCTACTACCACAAAGCCCTCGATGCCGTGATCACCTACTCCCCTTCTGCGCTTTATCAGGGCAATGTGGGACTCACTATCTCACCTGACCACCCAGGACGTGACGTGATGAGCACCCAGTCGGCCATCGTCGTCTCAGGCCAACAGGTGCGCGGCGACATCCTTAATTCAATGCTACCGATCAAACGTCATGGTGAGGTTATTGGCTATATCTGGGCCAACGAACTGACGGAAGATATTCGCCAGCAAGCGAGAAAAATGGACGTCAGAATCGTCGCCGTGCTGGCGGCAGGACTGCTCATCAGCCTGCTGCTGATCGTGCTGTTCTCCCGCCGTCTCAGCGCCAATATCGACATCATCACCGAAGGTCTGTTAACGCTGGGACAAAAGACGCCAACCCGACTGCCAGAATTGCCCGGCGAACTGGGGCAAATTAGCCGCAGCGTCAATGCGCTGGCGCAAACGCTGCTGGAAACCAAAACCCTTAACGATCTGATTATTGAAAACGCCGCCGACGGGGTGATTGCTATCGACAGGCAGGGTGATGTCACCACGATGAACCCCGCAGCGGAACAAATTACCGGTTACACGTTGCATGAGTTAGTCGGGCAACCTTATGCCAGGATTTTTTCCAACACCCCATTTTCCAGCCCGGTGCTGGATACGCTGGAACATGGTACCGAACATGTCGCTCAGGAAGTCAGCTTTCCCGGACGCGACCGTGTCATTGAGATAAGCGTCACTTCCAGCCGGATCCATAATGCACACGGTGAACTGATCGGCGCATTGGTTTTCTTCTCCGATTTAACCGCCCGTAAAGAGACCCAGCGGCGACTGGCACAAACTGAACGGCTTGCCACCCTCGGCGAACTGATGGCCGGAGTGGCTCATGAAGTGAGAAATCCGCTGACGGCAATCCGTGGTTATGTGCAGATTATCCGCCAACAAACGACCTTGCCGGAGCATCAGGAATATTTATCCGTGGTGCTGAACGAGATTGACTCAATCAACAGGGTCATTCAGCAACTGTTGGATTTTTCTCGTCCGCGACGCAGCAAATGGCAGCAGGTACAGCTCAATACGCTGATTGCAGAAACGCTGATCCTGGTTCAAACCGCTGGTATTCAGGCGCGCATTAATTTTACCACGGAGTTACACCCCAACCTGCCGGCGATCGTTGCCGATCGCGAGTTACTTAAGCAGGTGATCCTCAACATTTTAATCAACGCGGTACAAGCCATCAGCGCACGCGGTGACATTAAGATCCGTACCTGGCAATACGCGGCGTCACAACAGGCGGTGACCATCGAGGATAACGGCTGCGGCATCGATATTGCGCTGCAGAAAAAAATATTTGATCCGTTCTTCACCACCAAAGCCTCGGGAACAGGGCTTGGTCTGGCCCTCAGCCAGCGGATTATTAACGCCCATCAGGGCGATATTCGCGTCGCCAGCATGCCAGGCTGCGGTGCAACCTTCACCCTTATTTTACCGACTCATCCGCAGGAAACCCCGTCAGAATGAAAACCACCTACCGTATTCTCATCGTTGATGATGAAGCCAATGTTTGCCGTATGCTGACTACCGCGTTTTCTCTGCAAGGACATGAGACGCACAGCGCCTGCGACGGTAAGGCTGGCCTGGCGCTGTTTAACGAAAAGCAGCCTGACGTAGTGTTGATGGACATTCGCATGCCGGTCATGGACGGTATTGAGGCACTGAAAGTCATGCGTACTCAGCAACCGCGTATCCCCGTCATTTTGATGACTGCTTATGCTGAAGTCGAAACAGCGGTAGAAGCCTTACGCAGCGGCGCATTTGATTACGTGATCAAACCTTTCGATCTGGATGAGCTTAACCTGGTTATCCAGCGCGCGTTGCAGCTACAGGCGATGAAGCAGGAGATCCGCAACCTGCATAAAGCGCTAAGCACCAGCTGGCAATGGGGGCATATCCTGACCAACAGCCCGCTAATGCAGGATATCTGTAAAGATACGGCGAAAATCGCCCTCTCGCAGGCCAGCGTGTTGGTAAGCGGTGAGAGCGGCACCGGAAAAGAGCTGATCGCCCGGGCGATCCACTACAACAGCCGACGCGCAAACGGTCCTTTTATCAAAATCAACTGCGCCGCCCTGCCGGAATCGTTACTGGAAAGCGAGCTGTTCGGTCATGAAAAGGGGGCGTTTACCGGGGCGCAAACGCTACGCCAGGGTTTATTCGAACGCGCCCATCAGGGTACGCTTTTCCTTGATGAAATTGGCGAAATGCCACCAGGTCTGCAGGCGAAGCTGCTGCGCATTTTGCAGGAAAGAGAATTTGAACGCATCGGCGGGCATCAAACCATTCGCGTCGATATCCGCATTATCGCCGCCACCAACCGTAGCCTGCAAACAATGGTGAAAGCAGGCACTTTCCGCGAAGATCTGTTTTATCGTTTGAATGTCATCCACCTTCAGCTGCCACCGTTACGTGAGCGGCGGGAGGATATCGCCCTGCTGGCCAACCATTTTTTACAAAAATTCAGTTCTGAGAATCAGCGCGATATCATCGATATCGACCCAACAGCAATGTCGATCCTCAGTGCCTGGTCGTGGCCGGGCAATATCCGTGAACTCTCCAATGTGATTGAACGCGCGGTGGTAATGAACACCGGCGCGGTGATTTTTGCCGACGATCTTCCCGACCAGTTCCGTTCACCCGTCAGCGCAATAACCGAAGTAAAACCCACTCAAACGGGGGAACGTAGCCTGAAAGAAGAAATTAAACGCGAGGAAAAACGGATCATCGTGGAGGTTCTTGAACAACAGGACGGAAACCGCACCCGCACGGCGCTGATGCTGGGTATCAGCCGACGCGCCCTGATGTATAAACTTCAAGAATATGACATCGACCCGACAGGGGTTTGAGACAGAAAGTTGCTATGCAGAATTTTGCACACTGCGCAAAACTCTGCATAGCCCCCCCATCACTATCACATAGCCTGAGAACAAATAACCCTACAAATTCAATGAATTAACGATATTCCTTTCTATTTCACCATTCTGGCATCCCGCTTGCAATTCCCTGATGTACCCAAAATGGACCAGGCAACAGGGAAATAGAATGAAAACAAAACTTCTTACCTTACAAGACGCTACACATTTCTTTCGCGACGGCATGACCATCATGGTCGGGGGCTTTATGGGCGTAGGTACCCCACCCCGTTTGGTTGAAGCTTTACTTGAGTCCGGCGTCAGAGACCTGACACTTATCGCTAACGATACCGCCTTTGTCGATACCGGGATCGGGCCGCTGATCGTCAATGGCCGTGTGAGCAAAGTGATTGCTTCGCACATTGGCACCAATCCTGAAACCGGTCGACGCATGATTGCCGGTGAAATGGAGGTTCAACTGGTGCCGCAAGGTACCCTGATAGAGCAAATCCGCTGCGGCGGCGCCGGGCTTGGCGGCTTTCTGACGCCTACCGGCGTCGGCACCATTGTCGAAGACGGCAAGCAGACCCTGACGCTTGATGGCAAAACCTGGCTGCTTGAACGCCCGTTGCGTGCAGACCTGGCGCTGATTCGTGCGCACCGCGCAGACATGCTTGGCAACCTCACCTATCAACTCAGCGCGCGCAATTTCAACCCACTGATCGCCCTTGCCGCCGACCTCACGCTGGTGGAGCCGGATGAAATGGTCGAAATAGGTGAGCTTCTCCCTGACCAGATAATCACCCCCGGCGCCGTTATCGACCACATCATTTGCCCTCTGGAGGCCTGATTATGGATGCTAAACAACGTATTGCGCGCCGCGTGGCGCAAGAACTTCGCGACGGCGACGTGGTGAATTTAGGTATAGGTCTGCCGACGATGGTCGCCAACTACCTGCCAGCCGATATTCACATTACCTTGCAGTCCGAGAACGGTTTTCTCGGGTTGGGTCCGGTCACCACCGCCCATCCCGATCTGGTCAACGCCGGTGGGCAACCGTGTGGTATTTTGCCCGGTGCCGCAATGTTTGATAGCGCCATGTCATTCGCGTTAATTCGCGGCGGCCATGTTGATGCCTGTGTCCTCGGTGGGTTGCAGGTTGATGAACAGGCTAACCTCGCCAACTGGGTGGTTCCCGGTAAGATGGTGCCCGGTATGGGCGGCGCAATGGATCTGGTCACCGGCGCGCGTAAAGTCATTATCGCCATGGAACATTGTGCGAAAGATGGCGCGGCTAAAATTCTCCGCCATTGCACCATGCCACTGACGGCCCAGCACGCGGTACATATGCTGGTCACCGAACTCGCCGTTTTCCGTTTCATCGACGGTAAAATGTGGCTGACAGAAATCGCGGAAGGCTGCGATATCACCGCCCTGCGTGAGAAAACCGACGCACAATTTGCTGTCGCCACCGACCTGGTCATCCTGCGAGGTGACGTATGATTGGCCGTATGTCACGCTTTATGACGCGTTTCGTCAGCCGCTGGCTGCCCGATCCGCTGATCTTCGCCATGCTGCTGACGCTGATAACGTTCGCCATTGCGCTGTGGTTGACGCCGCAAACACCGATCAGCATGGTCAAGTTCTGGGGAGACGGCTTCTGGAATCTGCTGGCATTTGGTATGCAGATGGCGCTGATCATCGTCACCGGCCACGCGCTGGCCAGCTCCGGTCCGGTTAAAAGTCTGCTGCGCACCGCCGCTTCAGCCGCTAAAACCCCCACACAGGGCGTTATGCTGGTGACATTCTTTGCCGCGGTCGCCAGCGTCATCAACTGGGGCTTTGGTCTGGTGGTGGGAGCGATGTTTGCTCGTGAAGTCGCCCGTCGGGTACCCGGCTCTGACTACCCGCTGCTGATTGCCTGCGCCTACATCGGCTTTCTGACCTGGGGTGGCGGCTTTTCCGGTTCAATGCCGTTGCTGGCAGCAACGCCGGGCAACCCGGTCGAGCACGTTGCCGGGTTAATTCCGGTCAGCGACACCCTGTTTACCGATTTCAATATTTTCATCACTCTGGCGCTCATTGTGGTCATGCCGTTCATCACACGCATGATGACGCCGAAACCGTCTGATGTGGTAAGCATCGATCCAAAATTATTGCTGGAAGAAGATGATTTCCAGAAGAAACTCCCGCCAGACGCACCGCCGTCCGAACGTCTGGAAGAGAGCCGTATTCTGACGCTGATCATTGGCGGACTGGGGATTGCTTACCTGGCACTGTATTTCGCCGACAAGGGTTTCAACCTCACCATCAACACCGTCAACCTGATGTTTATGATTGCCGGTCTGCTGCTGCACAAAACGCCAATGGCCTATATGCGTGCCGTCAGCGCCGCCGCCCGCAGCACCGCGGGGATCCTGGTACAGTTCCCCTTCTACGCCGGGATCCAACTAATGATGGAGCATTCCGGTCTCGGCGGGCTGATTACCGAATTCTTCATCGACGTCGCCAACAAAGACACCTTCCCATTAATGACTTTCTTCAGCTCCGCGCTGATTAACTTTGCCGTGCCATCAGGTGGCGGACACTGGGTTATTCAGGGACCGTTCGTGTTGCCTGCCGCGCAGGCGCTTGGTGCCGACCTGGGTAAATCGGTGATGGCCATCGCCTACGGCGAGCAGTGGATGAACATGGCGCAACCGTTCTGGGCATTACCTGCGCTGGCTATCGCCGGGCTGGGCGTGCGCGACATTATGGGCTACTGCATCACCGCCCTGCTTTTCTCCGGCGTCATTTTCGTCATTGGATTGACCTTGTTCTGACGGCAACCACTTATTTAAGGGAACAGAAAAATGAAAAATTGTGTCATCGTCAGTGCGGCGCGTACCGCAATCGGTAACTTTAATGGTTCACTGGCCACCACCGGCGCCGTCGAACTCGGAGCAACCGTGATTAAAGCCGCGCTAGAGCGCGCCCGCCTTGACCCACTCCGGGTTGACGAGGTGATCATGGGCAACGTGCTGCAGTCTGGTTTAGGACAGAACCCTGCACGCCAGGCGCTGTTAAAAAGCGGTCTCGCCGACACCGTATGCGGTTTTACCCTCAACAAAGTGTGCGGCTCGGGCCTCAAAAGCGTGGCGCTTGCCGCTCAGGCAATCCAGGCCGGACAAGCTCAGGCAATTGTCGCCGGCGGCATGGAAAACATGAGCCAGGCACCGTATTTGTTAGACGCCAAAGCCCGCTGGGGATATCGCCTCGGGGACGGACAATTGTCAGATGTAATCCTGCGCGACGGTCTGATCTGCGCCGAGCATGGCTACCATATGGGGATCACCGCTGAAAACGTTGCCAAGGAGTATGGCATTAGTCGGGAGATGCAGGATGAACTGGCGCTGATGTCGCAGCGTAAAGCGGTATCGGCAATAGAGTCAGGCGCATTTGAGGCAGAGATCGTCCCGGTGAGTGTGGTATCGCGGAAAAAAGCGATCATGTTTGATCGTGATGAATTCCCCAAAGCCGACTCTACGGCGGAAGGCCTTGCCGCATTACGTCCGGCCTTCGACAAAGCGGGCACCGTCACGGCCGGTAACGCTTCGGGGATCAACGACGGTGCCGCCGCGCTGGTAATCATGGAAGAAGCGGCGGCGCTGGCTGCTGGGCTGAAGCCGCTGGCGCGCATCAAAGCCTATGCCGGCGGCGGCGTCGCACCCGCCATCATGGGCATGGGGCCGGTTCCGGCAACGCAAAAAGTGCTGCAACTGAGCGGGCTTCAATTGTCTGATATCGACCTGATTGAAGCCAATGAGGCGTTTGCCGCACAGTTTCTGGCAGTAGGGAAAACGCTGGGATTTGATGCACAAAAGGTGAATGTCAACGGCGGAGCAATCGCGCTTGGGCACCCTATCGGCGCCAGCGGGGCGCGTATTCTGGTCACGTTGCTTCACGCGCTACAAGCGCGGGATAAAACTCTCGGACTGGCTACGCTGTGCATCGGCGGCGGTCAGGGGATTGCAATGATTGTGGAAAGGATGAACTAAAAAAAGGGCCGGATTTCTCCGGCCCTTCTCATTACGACTTAATTACTCTTCTGCGTCATCCGCCGCATCGTCATCGCTTTCTGCTTCAGGCGCGATATCATCGTCCCCTTCCGCAGCACTTCCGTCGATAGAATCCAGTTCTTCGTCATCAACCGGTTCAGCTACACGCTGCAGACCCACCACGTTTTCATCATCCGCCGTGCGGATGAGGATAACGCCCTGGGTGTTACGCCCAACCACGCTGATTTCCGACACGCGAGTACGCACCAGCGTACCAGCATCGGTGATCATCATGATCTGGTCGCTATCGGTCACCTGCACCGCGCCAACAACGGAACCGTTGCGTTCGGTGACTTTGATGGAGATAACGCCCTGCGTCGCACGCGACTTGGTCGGATACTCTTCTGCCGCAGTACGCTTACCATAACCGTTTTGCGTCACGGTCAGGATAGCGCCTTCGCCACGTGGAATAATCAGAGAAACGACTTTGTCTTCGCCCGCCAGTTTGATACCACGTACGCCGGTCGCAGTACGACCCATCGCACGAACGGCGTCTTCTTTGAAGCGCACCACTTTACCCGCGGCAGAGAACAGCATCGCTTCGTCAGACCCGGAGGTCAGATCCACGCCAATCAGTTCGTCGCCTTCATTCAGGTTAACCGCAATAATACCGGCTGAACGTGGACGGCTGAACTCGGTCAGCGCCGTTTTCTTCACGGTACCGCTAGCGGTTGCCATAAAGACGTTCACGCCCTCTTCGTACTCGCGTA
This sequence comes from Citrobacter sp. wls613, assembly GCF_005281195.1. NCBI lineage: Bacteria > Pseudomonadati > Pseudomonadota > Gammaproteobacteria > Enterobacterales > Enterobacteriaceae > Citrobacter > Citrobacter sp. wls613. The sequence continues at coordinate 346,087 of NZ_SZXN01000056.1, read as the reverse complement.
CCGGCAGAATCGCGGTGATACGTTCGTTGGCTTCCAGCGGCAGCAGGTTGACGATTGGACGTCCACGCGCACCACGGCTCGCTTCCGGCAGCTGATAGACCTTCATCCAGTACAGACGACCACGGCTGGAGAAGCACAGGATCGTGTCGTGGGTGTTGGCCACCAGCAGGCGGTCGATGAAGTCTTCTTCTTTAATTCGTGCTGCTGATTTACCCTTACCGCCACGACGCTGTGCTTCGTAATCGGTTAACGGCTGATATTTAACGTAACCCTGGTGAGACAAGGTCACGACAACATCTTCCTGGGTGATCAGATCTTCGATGTTGATGTCAGCGCTGTTGGCGGTGATTTCGGTGCGACGCTCATCACCGAACTGCTCGCGAACCAGCTCCATCTCTTCACGGATCACTTCCATCAGGCGATCGGCGCTGCCCAAAATGTGCAGCAATTCAGCGATCTGCTCCAGCAGCTCTTTGTATTCGTCGAGCAGTTTTTCATGCTCAAGGCCGGTCAGTTTCTGCAAGCGCAGATCCAAAATCGCCTGGGCTTGCTGTTCAGTCAGGTAGTACTGACCGTCACGCACGCCAAACTCAGGTTCCAGCCATTCAGGACGGGCAGCGTTATCACCGGCACGTTCCAGCATCGCCGATACGTTACCCAGCTCCCACGAACGGGCAACCAGTCCGGCTTTCGCTTCAGCCGGGGTCGGCGCACGACGGATCAGTTCAATGATCGGATCGATGTTGGCCAGTGCAATCGCTAACGCTTCAAGGATGTGGGCACGATCGCGGGCTTTACGCAGTTCAAAAATAGTACGGCGAGTAACCACTTCACGACGGTGACGCACAAACGCAGCGATAATATCTTTCAGGTTCATGATCTTCGGCTGACCATGGTGCAGCGCAACCATGTTAATACCGAAGGAAACCTGCAGCTGGGTCTGGGAGTAAAGGTTGTTGAGAACCACTTCCCCGACCGCGTCACGTTTGACTTCAATCACGATGCGCATACCGTCTTTATCAGACTCGTCACGCAGCGCGCTGATGCCTTCAACGCGTTTGTCTTTTACCAACTCGGCAATTTTCTCAATCAGGCGGGCTTTGTTCACCTGATACGGAATTTCGTGCACGATGATGGTTTCACGACCGGTTTTCGCGTCAGCTTCAACTTCCGCGCGGGCGCGAATGTACACTTTACCGCGACCAGTACGATAGGCTTCTTCAATACCACGACGACCGTTGATGATCGCGGCGGTCGGGAAGTCCGGGCCTGGGATGTGTTCCATCAGCCCTTCAATGCTGATGTCTTCATCGTCAATGTAGGCCAGACAGCCGTTAATCACTTCTGTCAGGTTGTGCGGCGGAATGTTGGTCGCCATACCTACCGCGATACCGGACGAACCGTTCACCAGCAGGTTAGGAATTTTGGTCGGCATGACGTCCGGAATGCGTTCGGTGCCGTCATAGTTATCGACGAAATCAACCGTTTCTTTTTCCAGGTCAGCCATCAGCTCGTGGGCGATTTTCGACATACGGATTTCCGTATAACGCATCGCTGCGGCGGAGTCGCCATCGACAGAACCAAAGTTACCCTGACCATCCACCAGCATGTAACGCAGGGAGAATGGCTGCGCCATACGAACAATGGTGTCGTAAACGGCGGTATCACCATGAGGGTGGTATTTACCGATTACGTCACCAACGACACGGGCAGATTTTTTATAGGCTTTATTCCAGTCGTTGCCCAATACGTTCATGGCGTAAAGTACGCGACGGTGAACCGGCTTCAGGCCATCTCGGACGTCCGGCAGCGCACGGCCAACAATGACCGACATCGCATAATCCAGATACGAGCTCTTCAGCTCTTCCTCAATGTTGACCGGTGTAATTTCTCTCGCAAGGTCGCTCATCTAACCGCTATCCCTCTACTGTATCCCGGATTCAAAGGTCGCAAATTATAACACATCCGTGCAGATTCAGGTAAATGGATTCCCCCTGAGAGAGGCTTTATTCATCCTGCCAGGCTGATATACTCGTTTGTATTGCTAATTAAGGAGTAGAAGCCCCAATGAATGCCGAAAAAGCCCCGGTGACTCAGAACGTTGACCATGAAGAAATTGCCAAATTTGAAGCAGTCGCGTCGCGCTGGTGGGATCTTGAAGGTGAATTTAAGCCTCTGCACCGCATTAACCCGCTGCGTCTGGGTTATATCACCGAGCGCTCAGGCGGGCTGTTTGGTAAAAAAGTGCTCGACGTCGGCTGCGGAGGCGGCATTCTGGCTGAAAGCATGGCGCGCGAAGGCGCAACAGTCACCGGCCTGGATATGGGTTTTGAACCGCTACAGGTGGCAAAACTGCATGCGCTGGAAAGTGGCATTCAGGTGGAATACGTACAAGAAACTGTAGAACAACACGCCGAAAAACATGCACACCAGTATGACGTAGTGACCTGCATGGAAATGCTGGAACACGTACCGGATCCGCAGTCGGTGGTCAGAGCCTGCGCGCAGTTGGTGAAACCAGGCGGCGAGGTGTTTTTCTCCACGCTCAATCGCAACGGCAAGTCGTGGCTGATGGCTGTGGTTGGCGCGGAGTACATTCTGCGCATGGTGCCCAAAGGCACGCATGATGTGAAAAAATTTATTAAGCCTGCGGAATTGTTACAGTGGGTTGATCAGACAGTGTTAAAAGAGCGCCACATGACCGGCCTGCACTACAACCCTATCACCAACACCTTTAAGCTGGGTCCAGGCGTGGACGTGAACTATATGGTGCACACCACCGCGAAAGCCGAGTAACTTATCTGCACGCCTGATGACGTTTCGCTTATCAGGCGTACAAACTCTGTGCCAGATCATATAACGTAATCGCTCTTCGATGAAGAAATCAGCACTCGATCAAATTTTCTATTTTTTTTCTCAATTATTGACATCCTCGCCAGGCCTTATAAGACGCGCACTTAGCGATTATTACCCTTTTGCAACCTCAATTTAACGCCAAAATCAACTCTTGTACTGAAAAGAATCCCTACTAGAATACTCACCATATAGCGTCTATCTTATCAAACAACCCCTACATATAGTATTTATCCACAGACTTAGTCACAACATGGCACTGTGGATAATACGGGGGATATTTTTTTCTTTCACGGACAGGTAAAAAACCACATGAATCAGAGTCTGCTGGTGACAAAGCGTGATGGTAGTACAGAGCGCATCAATCTCGACAAAATCCACCGAGTTCTGGATTGGGCGGCAGAAGGACTGAATAACGTATCGATTTCTCAGGTCGAGCTTCGCTCCCACATTCAGTTTTATGACGGCATCAAGACTTCCGATATTCACGAAACGATTATCAAAGCCGCCGCCGATCTGATCTCCCGCGATGCACCGGATTATCAATATCTGGCCGCTCGTCTGGCGATTTTCCACCTGCGCAAGAAAGCCTACGGTGAGTTCGAACCGCCAAAACTGTATGACCATGTTGTTAAAATGGTTGAGATGGGCAAATACGACAATCATCTGCTGGAAGACTACACGGAAGAAGAGTTCAAGCAGATGGACTCGTTCATCGAACATGACCGCGATATGACCTTCTCCTATGCTGCCGTGAAGCAGTTAGAAGGCAAATATCTGGTACAAAACCGCGTCACCGGTGAAATTTACGAAAGCGCTCAGTTCCTCTATATTCTGGTAGCAGCTTGCCTGTTCTCGAACTACCCGCGTGAAACCCGTCTGGAATACGTTAAGCGTTTCTACGACGCCGTTTCGACGTTTAAAATTTCGCTGCCAACGCCAATCATGTCTGGCGTGCGTACCCCAACCCGTCAGTTCAGCTCTTGCGTGCTGATCGAGTGCGGCGACAGCCTGGACTCCATTAACGCGACCTCCAGCGCCATCGTGAAATACGTTTCCCAGCGCGCTGGTATCGGCATCAACGCTGGACGCATTCGTGCGCTGGGTAGCCCGATTCGCGGCGGTGAAGCGTTCCACACCGGCTGTATCCCGTTCTATAAACACTTCCAGACTGCGGTGAAATCCTGCTCTCAGGGCGGCGTACGCGGCGGTGCGGCCACGCTGTTCTACCCGATGTGGCATCTGGAAGTTGAAAGCCTGCTGGTACTGAAAAACAACCGTGGCGTCGAGGGCAACCGCGTACGTCACATGGACTACGGCGTACAGATCAACAAGTTGATGTACACTCGCCTGCTGAAAGGCGGCGACATCACCCTGTTCAGCCCGTCTGACGTTCCGGGCTTGTACGACGCGTTCTTCGCCGATCAGGACGAATTCGAGCGCCTGTACACCCAATACGAAAACGATGACAGCATTCGTAAACAACGCGTAAAAGCGGTTGAGCTGTTCTCGCTGATGATGCAGGAACGCGCCTCTACCGGTCGTATCTACATTCAGAACGTTGACCACTGCAACACCCACAGCCCGTTTGATCCTGCTATCGCACCAGTGCGCCAGTCCAACCTGTGCCTGGAAATCGCGCTGCCGACCAAACCGCTGACCGACGTTAACGACGAAAACGGTGAAATTGCCCTGTGTACGCTGTCTGCCTTTAACCTCGGCGCTATCAACAGCCTCGACGAACTGGAAGAGCTGGCCGTGCTGGCGGTACGTGCACTGGATGCGCTGCTGGATTATCAGGATTATCCGATCCCGGCAGCTAAACGCGGTGCCATGGGTCGCCGTACGCTGGGTATTGGCGTGATCAACTACGCTTACTGGCTGGCGAAGAACGGTAAACGTTACTCTGACGGCAGCGCCAATAACCTGACCCACAAAACCTTTGAAGCCATTCAGTATTACCTGCTGAAAGCCTCGAATGAGCTGGCTAAAGAGCAAGGCGCGTGCCCGTGGTTTAACGAAACCACCTATGCCAAAGGTATTCTGCCGATCGATACCTACAAGAAAGATTTGGATGCCATCGTCAACGAACCGCTGCACCACGACTGGGAAGCGTTGCGTGAATCGATCAAGACTCACGGTCTGCGTAACTCCACACTCTCTGCTCTGATGCCGTCTGAGACCTCTTCGCAGATTTCCAACGCCACCAACGGCATTGAGCCACCGCGCGGTCACGTGAGTATCAAAGCCTCGAAAGATGGCATCCTGCGTCAGGTAGTACCGGATTACGAACACCTGAAAAATGCCTATGAACTGCTGTGGGAAATGCCCAATAACGACGGCTACCTGCAACTGGTTGGCGTGATGCAGAAGTTTATCGATCAATCGATTTCAGCCAATACCAACTACGATCCGTCCCGCTTCCCGTCAGGGAAAGTGCCGATGCAGCAATTGCTGAAAGACCTGCTCACCGCCTACAAATTTGGTGTCAAAACGCTGTATTATCAGAACACCCGCGACGGTGCTGAAGATACTCAGGACGATATGGTGCCGTCTATCCAGGACGATGGCTGCGAAAGCGGCGCATGTAAGATCTGATGAATAATGCCGGGTGGCGCTACGCTTACCCGGCCTACGATTGCACGGTTTGTAGGCCGGATAAGGTGCTTGCACCGCCATCCGGCGCTCATCCCACAAAGGATTCACATCAATGGCATACACCACTTTTTCACAGACGAAAAATGACCAGCTACTGGAACCGATGTTCTTCGGCCAGCCGGTGAACGTCGCGCGCTATGATCAGCAAAAATATGACATCTTCGAAAAACTGATCGAAAAGCAGCTCTCTTTCTTCTGGCGTCCGGAAGAGGTCGATGTTTCTCGTGACCGCATTGACTTTCAGGCGCTGCCAGAACATGAAAAACACATTTTTATCAGCAACCTGAAGTACCAGACCTTACTGGACTCCATTCAGGGGCGCAGCCCGAACGTGGCGTTGTTGCCGCTGATCTCGATCCCTGAGCTGGAAACCTGGGTGGAAACGTGGGCCTTCTCCGAAACCATTCACTCACGCTCTTACACCCATATCATCCGTAACATTGTTAACGATCCGGCGGTGGTATTTGACGATATCGTCACCAATGAGCAGATTCAGAAGCGTGCAGAAGGCATCTCCAGCTACTACGACGAGTTAATCGAGATGACCAGCTACTGGCATCTGCTGGGCGAAGGTACGCACACGGTCAATGGTAAGACGGTTGTCGTGAACCTGCGCGAGCTGAAGAAGAAACTGTATCTGTGCCTGATGAGCGTTAACGCACTGGAAGCGATCCGCTTCTACGTCAGCTTCGCCTGCTCTTTTGCTTTTGCCGAGCGCGAACTGATGGAAGGCAACGCGAAAATCATTCGCCTGATCGCCCGTGACGAAGCCCTGCACCTGACCGGGACCCAGCATATGCTGAACCTGTTGCGCAGCGGCGTAGACGATCCGGAAATGGCAGAGATTGCCGAAGAGTGTAAACAGGATTGCTACGACCTGTTCGTACAGGCCGCAGTGCAGGAAAAAGAGTGGGCTGATTACCTGTTCCGCGACGGTTCAATGATCGGTCTGAACAAAGATATTCTGTGCCAGTACGTCGAGTACATCACTAACATTCGTATGCAGGCCGTAGGGCTTGACCTGCCGTTCCAGACGCGTTCGAACCCCATTCCGTGGATCAACACCTGGCTGGTGTCCGATAACGTGCAGGTTGCACCGCAAGAAGTGGAAGTCAGCTCTTATCTGGTCGGGCAAATCGATGCCGAAGTCGATACCGACGATCTGAGTAATTTCCAGCTCTGATGGGCCGTATTACCCTGCGCATCTCTGGCACGCAGCTGCTGTGCCAGGATGAACATCCTTCCCTGCTGGCCGCGCTTGAATCGCACAATGTTGAGGTCGAGTATCAATGTCGTGAAGGCT